>JABMMO010000008.1 GCA_013205455.1 Actinomycetota bacterium | reverse complement strand
TTTTGCAGTTCCGATATCCATCCCGTTATAAAGCTGCATTGAATCTGCATTAACGATCTCGCCTTTTATTTCCTTAGCTAGCGCAACTGCTAAATCACTCTTTCCGGTCGCGGTCGCACCACAAATTACAATTAAGGTCATATTAAAAGTTGTACTTTGGCAAAGTAGGAATCCCCAGCATTACACCGGTGCTCTTCGCTTCTGCTACCCGCGCCTCATATGCATCGCCGCCGCGCGAACGTTTAACCTCTTTTGGTAGCCCAGTTGCAGTAACAAAGAAAGCTTTGGCCGCACCAATCTCGACAGTTACTAAATCACCTGGACGTGGCGAATTTGCTGGGTCGATATCGAAATGCACCAACCGGAAATCTTTAGAACGGCCACTCATTCGATCTTTGCCACCATCGCGACGTCCTTCATATTCTGAAACTAAGACTTCGGCGTTCTTACCAACCAGCTCTTGATTTACTGAGAGTGAAATTGCGCTCTGGAATTCATGCAGCCTGGTGTAACGCTCGGCAACAACTGATTCCGGAACTTGGCCAGCCATTGTGGCGGCAGGTGTGCCAGGTCGTTTTGAATACTGGAATGTGTAGGCAGCTAAGAACCTAGCCTGCGTGCAGATATCTAGCGTTCCTTGGAAATCTGCTTCGCTCTCTCCGGGAAATCCAACAATTATGTCGGTAGTAATTGTTGCCGCTGGCATTGCGCTTCTAACTTTTTCGATAATGCCAAGATAACGATCGGTTCGATATGAGCGACGCATCGCTTGCAGAATTGAATTAGAGCCAGATTGCAACGGCATGTGTAGATGTGGCATCACATTTTCGGTTTCGGCCATCGCTGCAATTACATCATCAGTGAAATCTCGCGGATGCGGCGACATGAATCTAACTCGCGCTAAACCGTCTACTTTGCCGCACTCTCTTAGTAACTTTGCAAATGCTGTGGGATCATTGAAATCAACGCCGTAAGCATTAACGTTCTGGCCCAATAGCGTAATTTCAGTAACGCCTTGATCTACTAATGTCCGGACTTCCTTCAAAATATCACTTGCCGGCCGATCTTTTTCGCGACCGCGAAGCGCTGGCACAATGCAGAAAGTGCAAGTGTTATTACAACCCACCGAGACTGATACCCAAGCTGAAAATGCCGAGTGACGGCGAGCTGGCAACGTGGACGGGAAATGCTCAAGCGCTTCCAATATTTCAACTTGCGACTCTTCCTCAATCCGAGCACGTTCTAACAACATCGGAAGTGAACCAACATTATGGGTTCCAAAAACCACATCTACATAAGGCGCTCGCTCAATAATATTTCCTTGATCTTTTTGAGCTAAGCAACCACCAACTGCAATCTGCATGCCCGGACGGGCTTTTTTATCCGGCGCCAAGAAGCTGAGTTGACCGTAAAGTTTGTTATCCGCATTTTCCCGAACTGCACATGTATTGAAAACAACTAAATCTGGGTCAATGCCATCTTTCGCTGGCAAGTAACCAGCTGCATCTAGCGAGCCCGCAATTCGCTCAGAATCATGCACATTCATCTGGCAACCCAGAGTTTGAATTACATAGGTACGAGGCGCGGACATAGCCGCAATCTTATGGCTGGTCCGCTAACGAGGCGAAATATCTAATTCTCGGAGCACCCGATTAATCAGAGATGAGCCATAACCTTTTCGCATTAAGGCGCTATGGACTCTTCGATAAATAACTTCAGTTTCAAACCGAGATACCGAGCGCAATTTTCGGGTTGCAAATTCAAGGGCATTTTCATATTCGCCCTCCTCATCAATCTCTGCGATTACGATCTCAATCACATCAGATGAAACGCCTTTACCTTGTAACTCTGATGCAATGACACGTTTCGATAATTTCTTCGCACGTTGTCTTGATTCGCTCCAGGCACGGGCAAACTCTTCGTCATTTACCAAACCTTGTTCTTGTAATCGAAAAAGAACGGCATTAGCAATATCTTCTGGGATACCACGTTTTTTCAAATGAGCGAAGAGTTCGCCCCTACTCTTTGCGCGAGGTCCGAGTGCGATTAACGCAATCGTTTCGGCTAAAGAGTAGGGATCACTCTCGACGGTTTTAGAAGTCAACGTCCGCTGCAGCTTCATCAATCGCAGCTACTAGCGCTGGATCGAATTCAGTTACCGCAAAATGGGCGCGAATTTTGGTTTCGATATCGTTTGCTAAATCAGGATTATCGATCAGGAATTGACGGGAGTTCTCTTTTCCTTGACCGAGTTGGTCGCCTTCATAGGTATACCAAGCTCCAGATTTCTTAACAATGCCAAGCTCGGCACCTTGATCAAGTAGCCCGCCTTCGCGAGAAATACCGTGACCGTAAAGAATGTCGAACTCTGCTTGCTTAAATGGTGGCGCCATTTTGTTCTTGACAACTTTGACGCGGGTACGGTTACCAACAGCATCTTGGCCATCTTTTAGAGTTTCAATACGACGGATATCTAATCGAATTGATGCGTAAAACTTAAGTGCTTTACCGCCAGTTGTAGTTTCTGGTGATCCAAAGAAAACACCAATTTTTTCGCGGAGTTGGTTAATGAAAATTGCAGTGGTCTTAGATTGATGCAGTGCGCCAGTAATTTTTCGAAGCGCTTGCGACATCAAGCGAGCTTGTAAGCCCATATGGCTATCGCCCATCTCGCCTTCGATTTCAGCGCGTGGTACAAGAGCTGCCACCGAGTCAACGACAACAACATCAAGTGCGCCAGAACGAATCAACATATCCATAATTTCTAAAGCTTGTTCACCAGTATCTGGTTGTGAAACAAGTAGCGCATCAATATCAACGCCGAGTTTCTTTGCATACTCTGCATCAAATGCATGTTCTGCGTCGATAAATGCGGCGATTCCGCCAGCTCGTTGGGCGTTAGCAATTACATGAAGCGCTAGCGTGGTTTTACCCGATGATTCTGGGCCATAGATTTCAACAACGCGGCCTCGTGGTAAACCACCTATGCCAAGTGCGATATCTAAGGTGACCGAACCGGTCGAGATAACTTCAATTGCGGCGATTGATCGCTCGCTCATCTTCATCACAGCGCCCTTACCAAACTGACGCTCGATTTGGGCAAGTGCTGTATCTAGGGCTTTTTGTTTCTCAGTCGAACGACTCGTAGGTTCGTTCGACTCTTTGGCTTCTTTAGCCACGATTTACCTCTTCCTTTTCACTTATCGCTTTTCAAGCGTTGTTTGTCCAAAAGGTACGGAATGCCACTGACGGTTAGGAGCTAGGCCTAACGGAACTGTGGAACCGCTTTGGTTGGGTATGAGTAGGTTACCCGAACATCTGTTCTAATGCTAGATGAGCCACTTAGACACGCCGCTAGTAGATTTAAGGCGTGAACTCCCCCGATGTCATCGTGATTGGCGCTGGCGTAGTTGGTGCATCGTGCGCACTCGCCTTAACAAATGCTGGGCTAAGGGTTTTAATCATTGATCGCGGCCCTGTGGCCAGCGGTACATCTGGAGCTGGTGAAGGAAATATTTTAGTTTCCGATAAAGAGCCAAGTCCGGAGTTAACACTTGCGCTCCGTTCCCGAAATGCTTGGTTTGAAGTAAATGAAGATATCGGTGGCGGCTTCGAATTGGATGGTAAAGGTGGAGTAGTTATATCGCGAAGTGAAACTGGAATTGCTGGCTTAAAGAAATTAGCTAGAGCACAGCGTGAAAATGGAATTGATGCCAGGGAAGTAAACGCGGCAGAGTTAAGAAAATTAGAACCTCATATCTCGCCAACTATTGAGTACGGTGTTCATTATCCGCAAGATGCGCAATGCCAACCAATGTTGGCGGCGGCACAGATGATTCGTGCCGTAAAAAAACGTGGTGGCGAATTCATACAGGGTGAAAACGTAATTGCAATTAATTCTAAGAATGGCCAAGTAACTGGATTAACCACAAATAAGAATACTTATGCATCTCCAATCGTCTTAAATGCAACTGGAACTTGGGCTGGCGATATTGCAAAGTTGGCGGGCTCTTATTTACCTATTGCCCCTCGCCGTGGTTTCATTTTAGTTACTGTGCCAGCACCGGAATTGATATTTCATAAAGTTTACGACGCCGACTATGTTGCAAATATCGCAAGCGGTGAAGCTGATCTCCAATCAAGTGCTGTGGTTGAAGGAACTGCTAGCGGTACGATTTTAATTGGTGCAAGTCGCGAACGAGTTGGATTCAAAAGTGAATTCGAAATTCCAATTCTCCGCCAACTTGCCCGGCAAGCAATATCAGTATTCCCAATCTTAAAAGAGGTGCAATTACTCCGCGCTTATCGCGGGTTTAGACCCTATGCACCCGACCATTTACCAGTCATTGGTGAAGATGGAAATATTTCAGGGCTTTGGCATGCTGCTGGACATGAAGGTGCGGGCATAGTGTTAGCGCCTGCTACTGCAGAGCTAATTACCGCCGAGATCCTTGGAAAAACGCCATTTATGGATCCAACGCCATTTTCACCAAAACGTTTTATGAATCAAGATCCAAGTGCAGGTGTTCACGTTGCTAGCTAAACCAAGCGCTTCGATAACTTTTACCTTTAACGATTTAGAAGTTTCCGCAATCCCGGGCCAATCTGTTGGAGCAGCGTTGTTAGAAGCGGGCGATCGTGTCTTACGTGTAACGCGTTTTGAAAAAAAACCTCGTGCCATGTTCTGTGGCATTGGCGTTTGTTTTGATTGTTTAGTCGTTATCGATGGCGCACCAAATCAACGTGCCTGTATTACTGAAGCCAAAGCAAACATGGTTGTTAGAACGCAAGTAGGTGGCGCATGAAACCAGAACAAGTAAGGGTTGTAGTTGTGGGTGGTGGACCTGCTGGTTTGTCGGCTGCACTTAATGCGGCCCTCGCTGGTGCATCAGTCTTGCTTATTGATAGCAATTCAAAACTTGGCGGTCAATATTGGCGCCACCTCCCTGAAACTTGGTTGGAGCAATCTGAGTTACATCTAGATTTAGATACCGGGCTCTTATTAATTTCAGCAGTTGCAAATCATCCCAAAATTGAAATTTGGAGCGGTGCTGAAATTTGGAGCGCTACCCATGAAGATGGTGCAACAACTTTGCGCTTGATTACCAATGGCCTAGAAAAAATTATTACAACTAAAGCGCTGGTTTTGGCTACTGGTGCTTACGATCGAACCCTGCCATTTCCGGGCTGGGATATTCCCGGCGTTATGACACCGGGCGGTGCACAATCACTTATAAAAGGCCATGGAGTTGCTGCCGGCAAACGAGTTGTTGTTGCTGGAACCGGACCATTTCTTCTGCCGGTAGCTGCAGTGCTAGCTCAAATTGGTTGTGAAGTTGTTGAATTATTAGAAGCTAACTCACCGCTTCGTTGGCTTAAATCTTTTCCGACACTTATCCAGAACTTATCAAAAATAGGCGAAGCCGCACACTACATCGCTATTTTCAATAAGTTTGGGGTGAGGCCGAAATTTAATCGCGCCGTGGTTGCTGCCCATGCAAATAAAGATGGTGAATTAGAATCAGTAAGCATTGCAAAAATAGATAGTAACTTTAAAATTAAGAAAATAGATCGAGTGAAATGCGACCTCGCTGCAATCGGATGGGGATTTACCGCGGACACATCACTTGCTGGTGCACTTTTGCTAAAACAATTTGTTACAAAAGATGAAGGTGTCGCAGTCAGTGTCGATGAAAATCAACAGAGCTCAATTGCGGGAATTTTTGCAGCAGGTGAAATAACCGGTATTGGGGGTTCTGAACTTTCAATTGCCGAAGGTGTTATAGCTGGGTTAGCCGCTGCAATCTATGTTGGTTGCAAAGCAGGGATATCAGATGATCATCGCAAAACAAGAGCTAAAAAACATAAATTTGCGGAGGCGCTAATCTCTTCTTATCCAGTTAAATCTGGATGGCGCGGTTGGCTAACTGATGAAACTATTATCTGCCGTTGTGAAGAAGTAAAATATTCAAAATTGAAGTTTGCAGTAACCGAGCTTGGTGCCACTGATTCACGCACTGCGAAATTACTTTCACGATGCGGAATGGGAATGTGCCAAGGGCGAATCTGCGGCAGATTTGTGGTGGATTTAGTTGCAAATGAGTCTGGTATCTCGCCATCTGATATTTCCGAAAAAGAACGAATTTCGGTCGGTAATCGACCAATCATTACCCCGATTTCAATTGAACTTCTAGCTAACGGCGAATAAGGTTCGGGCATGGCTAACTCAGAGAAGAAACCTTGGCATGGCGTATTAACCGCAACCGCAACCCCATTCCGCGCTGATCTATCAATAGATTTTGATAAATATGCCGAGCACGTTAAGTGGCAGGCAGATAATGGCGTTGACGGAGTTATTCCAAATGGTTCACTCGGTGAGTACCAAGTCTTGTCAGCAGAAGAACGCACTCAAATTGTTAAAGTGGCGCTAGAAGCAGCTCCGGCTGGTTTCCAAGTCATCCCTGGTGTAGCTGCATATGGCGCAACAGAATCACGCCGTTGGACTGAACAAGCTGCTGAAATGGGCGCCAAATCGGTAATGCTGTTGCCACCAAATGCTTACCGCGCTGATGAAGCTGAAGTTATTGCACACTATAAAGAAGTTAATAAAGTTGGTATTCCCATTATTGCTTACAACAATCCATTTGATACCAAGGTTGATTTAACTCCACAACTTGTGGCAAAGATTGCTGACAGTTGTGAAAATGTAGTTGCAATTAAAGAATTTTCTGGGGATGTCCGTCGCGTCTGGCAGATTCATCATCACGCGCCACGGATTGAAGTTCTAGTTGGAGCCGATGATGTTCTAGTAGAGCTATCAACTGGTGGCGTTGTTGGTTGGATTGCTGGTTTTCCAAATGCGCTTCCTAAAGAATCAGTAGAACTTTACAATCTTTGCATTGCCGGAAAATATGCGGAAGCTCGTCCAATCTATGCTGCCGTGCATAATCTATTTAATTGGGATAGTCGCAAAGAGTTTATTACTGCGATTAAATTAGCTATGGATGTGGTTGGTCGTTACGGCGGACCAACTCGGTTGCCTAGATTACCTTTGCCTGCGACAGATTTGGCTCAATGCCAGAAAGATATTGAACAAGCGTTAGCTTTTTATCGAAATCGTAAGTAAGAATGGGTAAGAGTTTGCGCACCGTTACAACGGTGGAATCCCATACTGAAGGGATGCCAACTCGGGTAGTTATAAGTGGAATCGAAGAGATTCCAGGTGCGACCATGTTTGAAAAACGGCTCTATTTTATGGAGCATATGGATGAAATCCGACAATGGTTAATGTACGAACCTCGCGGACATTCTGCAATGAGCGGTGCCATACTTCAAAAATCTACCCGACCTGATGCGGATTGGGGCGTGGTCTTCATTGAAGTTTCTGGTTGCTTACCAATGTGCGGACACGGCACCATCGGAGTGGCCACAGTGTTAATTGAAAAGGGTTTAGTACCGGTTATCGAACCAATAACCACAGTACGACTTGATACCCCTGCAGGTCTTGTAATCGTTGATGTGCAGGTAAAAGATGGCAAAGCTGAAAAAGTAACGCTTACAAATGTTCCTTCGTTCTCATATCAACTTGATCAAATAGTCGATGTTCCTGGATATGGGAAAATTAAATATGACATCGCTTTCGGTGGAAATTTCTACGCAATAATTCCGATTGATCGAATTGGAATTGAATTTAAACGAGAAAATGGTCAACTTTTTCTAAATGCAGGTTTGGCAATTTCAGATGCGATCAATGAACAAAATCGCCCAGTTCACCCGGAGAATCCAGATATTGCAATCTGTCACCACATAGATTTCATTGCACCTGGCGCAAACTCATTACATTGGAAGAATGCAATGGCAATTCACCCTGGTTGGTTTGATCGCTCCCCTTGCGGTACTGGCACCAGCGCGCGACTGGCCCAAATGGTTGCTCGCGGCGAATTTAAAGATGGCGATGTATTGATTAATGAATCCTGGATTGGTTCGCAATTTGAAGGCCGGGTTAAAGAACATGTAACTGTTGCTGGCTTGCCCGCAATTGTGCCAACTATTACTGGTCGCGCTTGGGTTATGGGTGAAGCAACATGGACGCTAGATCCAAGCGATCCGTTCCCAGCAGGTTTTCTAGTTTAAGTTTTATTTAAGTTCGGTGGGCAACAACTCAGTTGGCATATTTTGAAATACAACTGGCCTACGGAATCTTTTTATACTATCGGCGCCAACTGATGTGAAAAGTGAGTTTGTACTTGCAGGATATGGTCCGCCGTGATGCATCGCCCAAGTAACTGCAACTCCGGTTGGCCAGCTATTCCAAATAACTCGACCACTAATTCGAACCAAAACATCTAATAAGCCAAGCGAAATTATTTTGTCACTAGCCTCGCCATGGATTCCCGAAGCTAGGGTGCCGTGGAATGCGTTTGCAATTGCAAGCGCCTCATCATTACTCTGGCAATTGACTACTACTGCAGTTGGACCAAATACTTCTTTTAAAGTAACTTCTTGGTTTGCCAATAGATCTGCTCCGGAAATTTCAAAAATAGTAATCGGTTCGATTGCATCACTAGTCGCAACTCCTTGCGCCAATAATTTAACATATGGCAAGCCAGCATAAGCGCTTCGATTTAGATCGTGCGCTGCTCGAATTTTTTCATTTAGCATCGCATGGGTTGCAACATTTGGTGCAAGATTTACAATCTCATTACGAACTAAATCACCGTTTACCAAGATTAGATAGCCAGGTTTAGTGCAAAATTGCCCCGCTCCTAAATTCACCGAATCTAAAAATCCTTGCGCAATGGTTGCCGCATTTTTGGCGGAAGCTTCTTCGGTAACAAAAATTGGATTAAGACCTCCAAATTCGCCATAAAAAGGAATCGGATCTTTTCTTGATTGGGCAATATCAAATAGTGCTCGGCCTCCCGGAGTCGAGCCAGTAAAAGCAACGGCGCTAACATCTTTATGCTTCACAAATTCCACACCAGCTTCAAAATCCTCAACCATATTAAATAAACCTTCAGGGGCTGAAACAGATTTAGCTGCGGCTTGCATTAATGCAAAAACTTTTCTAGATGTTTCTATGTGTCCAGGATGAGCCTTAATAATTACCGGACAGCCCGAAGCAATTGCAGCAGCAGTATCGCAACCACCTACCCCAAAAGCGAATGGAAAATTACTGGCACCAAAAATGCCCACAATTCCAAGTGGCACGGTGGTTTTGCGAAGTTCAGGTCGAGGTGGTTGCAACGTTGGGTCTGCGCTATCAATTACCGTTCCTAAGTAATCACCTTTTTTTAATACTGCAGCCATGTGGCGCCACTGTCCCGACATTCGACCAACTTCGCCGGTCAAACGCACTTCTGTTAAATTTGTTTCTTTTCCTGCAAGTGGAATTAATTCTGATGCTGCACCATCTAATTTGTTAGCAATTGCATCTAGGAGCGTAACTATTTGGAAGGCATCCCATTTGCGAAAACTTTCGCGCGCCGTGACGGCCTTGGCCATAACAGAATTCAAATCTTGCATTTAAGAGCGCCTTTCGATTAGTTAAATCCTAATAGGTTAAATCAGGTGCTTTGGCACATCTGGATTATGGCGACAGATTGCTCGCCAAATATCACCAGGTTCAGTCCCTATTGCTAACGCTTCCTCAACGGTATGACCACCTAATTCTGCGTGCACAATATCTTTTGCGTAAGAAGGAGCCCAGTCTTCACCGAGATACTCCGCCATACGGCGCCGCAATTCTGTATTACGCATTTAAAAGTAGCTTGCTTAAGAAAGCGCGCGAATTAATCGATCAGCTTGCAACTTAGAGTGTTCTTCGGAAAGTGGCGCAGTAACTTGGCCAAGTAGCCAACGAACAATCATGCCAACGCCGACTGCATCAGATGCAAAAATCTCGGCAAGGTGTCGATAAATTCGAATCCATAAATCATGCTCTCTAGAAGATAGCGCGATTGCGATAGCGGCCGGATCGTGTTCGAGAGCAGAGCGGAGCGCTCCATGTGTAGATATTTCTTTTGAAATGAAATAGAGAGATTCGGCACGGGAGCCAGAAACTTTGGCGAGCGCGGCGATTCGATTAACTTCTGATTCTAGAAGCGCAATAAAAATTTCGTTCTTATCTCGAAAATGGTTATATAAAGATGCCCTAGAAACTTGGGCACGATCTGCAATATCAATCATGTTTGTATGATGTAATCCAAAATCATTAACTAAAGATTGCGCTGCTTCCAAGATTGCACTTCGAGTACGTCTATGTATGCCGCTCTGGTGTTGATAGGTAGCGCGAAATATTGGTTCTGCCACAATTGTACTTACGCTGCGTTGACATCTGAAAGTTCAGCTTCAGATGTTGGAACGACGGTAAGTACTGGGGTCTCGTGACGTTTCACCAATTCGATGACGTCCGTAAGTACTGTGGAAAGTGAGAGGTTGAGCGCAGTACAGATTGCATTTAATAACTCTGATGAAGCTTCTTTTTGACCACGTTCAACTTCAGATAAATAACCGAGCGAAACTCGGGCATCTGATGCGACAGCTCGAAGGGTTCGACCTTGTTCTACTCGAGCAGCACGAAGTGATTGACCGATATGGGTACGCATTAATTCCATAACCGCTCCTTTCACTCGTTTACTTTCTCTTGGCCAACTTAGTGGCGCTAAGAATACGCTCAAATGCGCCAAGCGCGCTTTCTACCGCGCCGAGGCGCACAATTTCCCGCTTTCCAGCGATTGATAATTCAATTCCTTGGGCGATTTTCGGTCCAGCGATTGCAATCCAAACCGTTCCTGCGGGTATGCCATCAACAGGTCCTGGGCCAGCAACACCGGTACTTGAAATTGCCCAAGTACTTTTAGTTCGCTTCTGGATTGCGAGCGCCATCGCAACTGCAATCGCCTCTGAAACAACGCCAACTTTTTTAATATCAGCAGCAGTAATCCCAAGTTCGTCTTTTTTCATTTGATTTGAATAAGAAATTACCCCACCTAAGAAAACTTCGGAAGATCCTGGAACCCCCGTAATTGCTCCGCCAATTAGCCCCCCAGTAATAGATTCGGCAGTAGAAATCGTTTCCCCGCGGAGCGTTAGCGTTCTAACTATAGTTTTAGATAATTTTTGGATTGGACTATTCATTACTTTGAGATCGCTTTCCTTAGGTAGTCAATCCCAGTCAAAAGCGTCAGTAGCAAAGCTACTCCTAGAAAAATGTCGCGTGGCAAAAATAGAAATGAAGGTAACGGCAAAATGTAAAAGCCGACTGAAAAATTCTGCGTCAGCGTTTTAATTTTGCCACCACGACTTGCTGGAATCACGCCACGCTTAATTACAACTAGCCGGAGCAATGTGACCAATATTTCTCTACTTAGTATGAAAATCGTAATCCACCAGGGCATATCACCAAGAATTGAAAGTCCAATGAGCGCGGTACCAATCACTGCTTTATCTGCAATTGGATCTAGAAAAGTTCCAAGTGGTGTTACTTGATTACGACTTCGAGCTAGTTTCCCATCAAGAGTATCGGTCATCCCAACGATGAAAAAAAGCGTCCAAGCAATAATTCGCCAAGTTGAGTCATCGCCACCATTTTTAAAGAGTGCATAAGCGCAAAATGGCAACGCTAAAATTCTAATTATGGTTAGTAAATTTGGTAAGTTGAAATTTCTCATAGTGGTTGCGCTACCAAATCTGCACCTGCAGTTTCAGTAACGATTGCATCAACATAATCGCCAACTTTATAACCAGCGGTAGGACGCCCTGGGGATGTAACGAAGGTCGAAGTATCTACTTCCGGACCTTGGTGTTCGGCTCGCCCCTCTTGTGCCGCTTCATCTTCTATCAATACGCGCACCCGCTCGCCTATCCGAGCTTCCGCACGTTCATAGGTTAACGCTTCGGTAAGCGTTGCTAATTCGGAGACCCGTTCATTAATTAGATCTTGATCAACTTTGTTTTCCAAAGTTAGCGCTTCAGTCCCATCTTCATCGGAATATCCGAATATTCCGATCGCATCCAATTTAGATTCGATTATGAAACTCTTGAGTTCCTCGTACTCGGCTTCGGTTTCACCGGGGAATCCAACGATAAAGTTAGATCGAATTCCGGCTGCTGGTGAGAGCGCACGGATTTGCGACAATAAAAGTAAGAACTTTTCGGAGTCGCCAAAACGCCGCATTCTTCGAAGCAAAGCTCCACTTGCGTGTTGAAATGAGATGTCAAAGTAAGGCAGCACTTTTTCCGTCGACACCATCGCTTGTAAGAGCGTCGGTCTAATTTCGGCGGGTTGTAAATACGAGAGTCGGATCCGTTCGATTCCATCAACCTTGGAGAGTTCCGGCAACATTGCTTCCATCAACTTCAAATCACCAAAGTCTTTACCGTAGGAAGTCGTATTTTCTGAAACTAAAAATATTTCACTAACGCCATTAGCCGCTAACCATTTAGCTTCTTCGATAATCTCGGTAGGCGGTCTGGAGACAAATGAACCGCGAAATTGCGGAATCGCACAAAATGTACAACGCCGGTCGCAACCAGAAGCGATTTTTAGCGATGCAATTGGCGCGTTATCTAACCGTTTTCTAATTAACCTAGCGCCTTGGCCAAATTTAGATTTAGTAGCTTCATTAACGCTTTGTCGATCGATCGGTGAAATCGGGAGAATAGTTCGCCGATCTCGCGGAACATGTACATCAATTGAGCCACCGCTAAGAATTGTATTTAGTCGTTTAGAAATATCTTGATAATCATCGAATCCTAGAATTGCATCCGCTTCGGGAAGCGCTGCAGCCAACTCAGTTCCATAACGTTCCGCCATGCAACCTACTGCGACCACAGCCCGAACTTTGCCGTCGGCCTTAAGTGAATGGGCTTGCATTAACGCATCAATTGAATCCTTTTTTGCACTTTCAATAAAACCACAAGTATTAACTAATGCGATATCAGCGTTTGCGGCATCATCAACCAAGGTCCAGCCATCCGCAGCTAATCTGCCAGCAAGCTCTTCGGAATCCACATCATTTCTGGCGCAGCCTAAAGTCACCAGCGCAACGGTACGAGTGGTCATTTGGCGAATAGTACTTGTAAAGCGAGAAGTAATTGTGGCGAAACTAAGGATTAGCCTTGGGTCGACCCAGTTGGAGTGAATTGCATCCGCACAACTTCACCTACCGCGCCAGTTACGCCTAAATCTGCACCATTTAGATTTACATTAATCGCTCCAGCATTTCCGATTACAACATATAAGGATTGATTATCTGTAAAAACTTGGGATTCACCTTTGGTAATGCGGCCACTATAAATCTGGTTGTTTGAACTGTCAAAAATACCAATCCAAGAAACGCCATTGACTCCAGTCAAAATTAAATTCACGCCACTTACTTTTGTGGCAACCGCAGGATCTTTCGTTTCTGGTGCAGTAGCGCTAAGTGCAAGTGGTTTGACGCCCTCATTGGATTTATTTATGACAACTACAAATTGCACTGAAGCTACAACTACGACAATTGATGCAGCAATTCCAGAAAGCGCCTTCCAAGAAATTGGTTTCTTTTCGCGAGGTGGCCTTGCTGCGTTATTTTCAACTAGCAAATCCATCATTGGCCGTTCTTCCGGTGCAAAAGATTCAGTAAATTCTGATAACAGTTGAGCGCCATCTATCTCAAGAATTCTGGCAATTGCTCGAATATGGCCGCGGGCATAAGTGTCGCCGCCGCAATTTACAAAATTATCATTTTCTAACTCTTTGATTAGCGCCGCTCGAATCCGAGTACGCGCTGCAAGTTCTTCCACGGATAATCCCGCTGCAGTACGTGCACTCTTTAGTGCGGAACCTAATGACATTTTCAATAACCTTCACAATCGGGGAAGGGCAAGGCTACGGGCATTACCAGGTCTGAATCAACCTCGAGCGGTGAATATTAGGTGAATGGAGCGAAAATCACCCCTGGAGTACGGCCAACACTCCCGCAAGGTCTTCGGGTTTTACCAATACCGTCCGAGCCTTCGATCCTTCGGATGGCCCAACAATTCCACGGCTCTCCATCAAATCCATTAGCCGTCCCGCTTTAGCAAAACCAATTCTCAACTTACGTTGCAACATTGAAGTCGAGCCGAATTGCGTTCCAATAACTAACTCAACCGCTTGTAATAACAAATCCATATCATCACCGATGTCATCTTCAATTACCGCTCTAGTTCGGACCGGCGCGAGAATATCTTCTCGATATACCGGTGCAAGTTGAGATTTCACATGATTTACAACAGCTTCAATCTCTCGCTCCGAAACATATGCGCCTTGGATACGCATTGCTTTACTAGCGCCCATTGGTAGGAATAAGGCGTCGCCTTGACCGACTAATTTCTCTGCGCCAGGTGTATCTAAAATGACGCGTGAATCTGCCAAGCTGCTGGTTGCAAACGAAAGTCTAGAAGGTACGTTCGCTTTAATTAGGCCAGTAACGATATCAACGCTTGGGCGTTGGGTTGCAATAACTAGATGAATTCCAGCAGCACGCGCTAATTGAGTAATACGCACGATGCAATCTTCTACATCTCTTGCTGCAACCATCATTAAATCGGCAAGTTCATCTATAACAACAAGTAGATACGGGTATGGCTCAAGTGGTCGATCTGACGAATTAGGGTTTGCTAATTTTCCAGTTCGAACCGCTTTGTTAAAATCATCAATATGGCGGAAACCATAAGTTGAGAGATCGTCATAACGCATATCCATTTCGCGAACGACCCAAGCAAGTGATTCGGCTGCCTTCTTTGGGTTCGTGATAATCGGTGCAATTAAATGTGGGACCCCATCGTAGGCAGTGAGCTCGACCCGCTTTGGATCAATCAAAATCATTCGAACATCATTTGGAGTGGAACGCATTAATATTGAAGTCACAAGTGAGTTGATCATTGAAGATTTGCCAGCACCGGTAGCACCTGCCACCAATAAGTGCGGCATTTTTGCTAAATTTGCACAGATAAATGCGCCTTCAACATCTTTACCAAGGGCAACTAACATCGGATGATGATCGTTTCCAGCAACACCAGAGCGCAATACATCACCGAGCGAAACTATTTCACGGTCAGTATTAGGAATTTCAATTCCTACCGCAGATTTTCCAGGGATTGGCGAGAGGATTCGCACATCACTGCTTGCTACGGCATATGAAATATTTTTACCAAGCGCCGTAATTGCTTCGACTTTAACTCCGGACCCCAGTTCTACTTCATAACGTGTCACAGTCGGCCCACGCATAAAACCAGTTACTTCTGCGTCAATATCGAACTGTTTGAAAACTTCTGTTAACGCAGCGACAATCAATTCATTGGCTTTGCTTTTAGTTTTTGAAGCTGGGCCAGCTCGTAACAAATCCATAGATGGCAGCTCGTAAGTATCATCTGAGGCGAGCACCATTTGTACTGGACGTAACGGTTTTATTGGAGTTGGCAGTGGGTTTCCATCAGCCGTCCCGGTAGCTACCGGAATTTCAACGGTGAACTCCTCATCAAAGCTCTCTTCATCTAACTCGGAATCTTCATCTGAATCTTTGTCGTAGTCGCCATGGTCAAGATGTTGAACCACTAACGGCGATTCGAAAGGCGGTGACTCTGAGATTTCGAATTCTTCCATTTTACGCTCGCGCCGATCGGCAACGGCGCTACCAACTTTAGAACTTGCGCCGCTAAATAATCTTTTTATTAACGCAAAAACTTCGGAGACTGGCGTTGCAGTTACTACCAACAACCCAAAACCTAAAAATAGGAAAAGGATAAAGGTTGTTAACGTCGAAGATATAACTACATACTTCAATGGAGTTGAAACTCCATAACCGATCCAACCGCCACCCTGGCGCATGGCGGTAGCCCCAGTTCCAGTTGAACCATTAAATATATGCGCTAACGCTGCGCTTGAGAAAATTAGTAACAACGAGCCAATTGTTATCCGGCCATTAGCCGCTTTATCTGTTGGATTTCTAAATAATCTAAAAGCAAAATAGCAAAGTGCTAATGGTGTTGCCATCGCAAGTCGCCCAACGCCACCGTAAAAGAATGAATGCATGGCGCGACCGAAGAAATTATCTAGTTGCCACCAGGTTGTTGCAGCTGCAAGAACGCCAGCTATAAAAAGTAGAAGGGCAAAGCCATCGCGCTGGTGGGCTGGATCTAAATCTTTAACACCTCTGGAAACAAATCTAATTACTGCACCAAGTGCTTTAGCGATGGCCCGCCAAATAGCAGATAAGGCGCGAGCAATCCCGCCTAAGAACCCAGTTGATTTAGTACTTTTCTTTTTAGCCATAAGCGTTAATCGTATTAGAAAGCGAAATCCTAAGCAGTTTGGCTCGCCGTCATACTTCTATAACAACAGGAACAATCATCGGACGTCGGCGATGTTCGCCGCCTACCCAACTGCCAACAGTTTTTCGCATTATTTGTGAAAGTTGGTGCGTGCCATTAATTCCTTCAGTAACTGCGGCAGCAAGAGCTTTCTCAATTCTAGATTTCACTTCATCAAATAGCGCGGTATCTTCAGCAAAACCGCGCGCATGAATATCTGGTCCAGCAACAATTTTTCCAGTTTGAGAATCGATTACCACAATTACCGAGATGAATCCTTCTTCACCCAATATTCGTCTATCTTTTAGCGAGCTTTCGGTAATGTCACCGATGCTCTGGCCATCGACATAAACGAATCCGCAAGGTACCGAACCAACAACCGAAACTTTATGATCAACCATGTCAATTACAATGCCATTTTCTACAATCACCGTATTTTTTCGGGCAACTCCAGTTTGAATCGCAAGTTCGGCATTAGCTCGCATATGTCGCCATTCGCCATGGATTGGCATAACATGTTTTGGCTTAACAATGTTGTAGCAATATAACAACTCCCCTGCGGCGGCATGTCCAGATACGTGAACTAGCGCATTCGCTTTATGCACAACACGAGCACCGAATCGCGTTAGCTCATTTATTACGCGATAAACCGGATTTTCATTTCCAGGAATCAAGGATGAAGCTAAAACAACGGTGTCACCTTCACCAACTCGAATTTGATGATCACCATTTGCCATTCTTGATAACGCCGCTAACGGTTCGCCTTGGGAGCCAGTGCAAATTAATACCAAGTTATCGCCGTGGTTATCCATCTCTTTTTCATCGATAAGAACTCCGCTAGGAATCGTTAAGTAACCCATCTCCGCGGCTAAATTCATATTGCGAACCATCGAACGACCCATAAATATAACTTTACGTTTATGTGATTCGGCAGTATTAATAATCTGTTGAATCCGATGAACGTGTGACGCAAATGATGCAACCACAACCCGACGGCGCGTACTTCTAAAGACGCGATCGAGCGCTGGCATAATTTCGCGTTCGGAAGTAGTGAAGCCAGGAATATCAGCATTTGTCGAGTCGACCATAAAAAGATCAACGCCTTCTGCTCCTAATCGCGCAAATGTTGCGAGGTCAGTAATGCGACCATCGAGCGGTAATTGATCCATTTTAAAATCGCCAGTATGTAAAATCGTTCCAGCTTTCGTAGTAATTGCAACCGCAAGCGCATCCGGGATTGAGTGGTTTACTGCAACATATTCCATCGAGAACGGACCAATTTTCTCACGCATGCCGGCTTTGACTTCACGAGTAATAGCAGTAATTCGATGTTCTTTTAGCTTTGATTTAATAAATGCGATTGTAAGTGCTGTTCCAATAACCGGAATATCGCCACGTTCGCGCAGTAAGTATGGAACTGCACCAATATGGTCTTCATGGCCGTGGGTTAAGAAGATCGCCTCAATATCATTTAAGCGCTCTCTTATATAAGAAAAATCCGGCAGAATTAAATCAATCCCGGGTTGGTTCTCTTCCGGAAACAAAACGCCGCAGTCGACAACTAACAACTTGCCTTCGGATTCAAATACCGTCATGTTCCGACCGATTTCGCCGAGTCCGCCAAGCGCAACTATTCGCAGCCCGCCAGCAACTAACTTTGTTGGTAAACCTAAATCTGGGTGGGGATGATTCAAACTTTAACGCCTCCGAGTTTTAAATCCTCACGAAGTTGCTCAATTTGTGACGCAGTTGCGTTTACAAGTGGAAGTCTTACAACTCCACCAGGGAGTCCCATCAGTGTCATAGCTGCCTTCGTGAGAATCGCACCTTGGGTGCGGAAAGTCCCGGTATAAACCGGAAGCAGCTGTTGATGAATTTCAGTAGCGCGGTGCGCATTTCCGCTAAACCAAGCATCTAACATTTCGCGCAATTCTTTTCCAACAGTATGGCCGCAAACTGATACAAAACCGACAGCTCCGACCGAAAGTAAAGGTAGATTTAAAATATCGTCACCTGAATAGACTGGAATTCCAGATCTTTTGATTACCCAAGATGTTGAAGCTACATCACCTTTTGCATCTTTCAACGCTGCGATTCTTGGGTGTTCTGCCAACTTAACAATTGTGTCTGGTTCAATTTGAATCCCAGTTCGACCTGGAATGTCATACATCATTACTGGCAAATCGGTCGCATCTGCCATCGCTATAAAGTGCGCTTCAATTCCGGCTTGTGGTGGTTTGTTGTAATAAGGAGTTACCACTAATAAGCCATCAGCGCCGGCATCGGCAGCCCATTTTGCTTGTTCCACTGAATGCGAAGTTTCATTGTTTCCAGCGCCGGCAATTACTTTTGCTTTCCCTGCTACCGCTTTTTTAACAACCTTAATTATTTCAAGTTTCTCATCATCACTAGTCGTTGGCGCTTCACCGGTCGTACCATTAACCACGATGCCATCATGACCAGTACTAATTAAATGGTTAGCTAATTTTTCTACGCCAGCCCAATCAATTGAGAGATCAGGTTTAAATGGCGTAACCATTGCGGTAAGCAATCGACCAAATGGTGGGGTAATCAACATGCCCTAAGGCTACCGCTTTTAGGGTGCAATTCTCCCAGACTTTTCAAAGGCTCCGTATGTGAGCGGCATAAGTTCTGCAAAATGTCGCTCCATTTTCTCGGCAACCATCTCAATTTCTCGTTGTGGGTAGCTTGGAAAATGTGAGCCTTCTCGACTGGTACGAAGCGATAAAAAATTCATAAGTGCGCGAGCATTCATAGTTACATACATAGATGAATAAAGTGTTACTGGTAATACTGCTCTTGCAACCTCACGTGCTACGCCTGCATCAAGCATCTTTTGATAATTTGCATATGCTAATTTGCATGTCTCTTTAATTGCTTTAACAGTTATTTCATATTGTTCAGCATTGCCATCAATAAATGTATAGGAACCGGCTTTACCAATCTGAACTAATTTACGCTCCTTGCTTGGAACATAAAACACTGGCTTAAGTTCGCGATAGCGACCACTTTCTTCATTATATGAAGCGATCCGATGTCGCATAAATTCTCTAAAAACAAAAATAGGAGCTGAAATAAAAAACGTCATTGAGGTGTGTTCAAATGGTGAACCATGTCGCTCTCTTGCTAAATAATTAATCAATCCTTCGGACTTAGAAGCGTCCGCGCCAACATCTTCTAACGATTTATCCCCTGCAGTTGAAACACGTGCAGCCCAAACAACATCAGCATCACTTGCACTAGATTTAACTAGCTCAACTGACATATCCTCACGAAAAATGATCTCATCA
>JABMMO010000007.1 GCA_013205455.1 Actinomycetota bacterium | reverse complement strand
CCAAAAAGGCAAACCAACTTCAACTAATCCAATCGCTTCTATTTTTGCCTGGACCCAAGGTCTACAACACCGTGCAAAATTGGATAAGACTCCAGCAGTTGGCGAATTTGCTAAGACTTTAGAGAGAGTTTGTATTGAAACTGTTGAGAGCGGGAAGATGACAAAAGATCTCGCGCTGTTAATAAGTAAGGATGCGCCTTGGCAGAATACCCAAGAATTCTTAGCTTCTATCGACGATAACCTTAAGAAAGCGATGAAGTAAAGCGAAACTTATTACTTATCTAACCGCTCACCATCGGCTGCGTTGAATAGGTGAACCGCTGTTGGGATTGCAGCTACAGTGATAGTTGAACCAGGTTTTGGTGGGTTTTTTGGATCCCAACGAACAATAACCTGTGCGCCTTCATCTCCACTATTTGCAAACTTAAGTGCTGGATCAACCGGCTTTCCATAAACGTAAGCATCGGCACCGAGTTCTTCCACAACTTCGACAAGTACATCGAAACCATTTGAGGTAGTTGGGGTAAATCCTTCGGGACGGATACCAACAGTTACTGAGCTACCAGCATTTGCCGGGACGCTAAGTTCGTAATTACCAAGTTTGGCTTTGCCGCCAGATACTGGCGCGATTAACAAGTTCATTGCAGGAGATCCAATAAATCCAGCCACGAATGCATTTGCGGGGTTGTCGTAAAGATTTCGTGGCGTATCAACTTGTTGCAAAAAACCATCTTTCAATACTGCGACGCGATCTCCCATAGTCATAGCTTCAACTTGGTCATGTGTTACATAAACTGTGGTGATTCCAAGACGACGTTGTAGCGCAGCAATTTGAGTACGAGTTGCAACGCGAAGTTTCGCATCAAGGTTTGAAAGCGGCTCATCCATTAAGAACACTTGTGGTTCACGGACAATCGCACGACCCATTGCAACGCGCTGGCGTTGTCCACCAGAAAGTGCTTTTGGTTTACGTTCTAAATATGGCTCTAAATCTAATAATTTTGCAGCTTCACTAACGCGACGTGCCCGTTCTTCTTTTGCAACGCCGGCAATTTTTAGCGCGAAGCCCATGTTTTCAGCAACAGTCATGTGTGGGTATAGCGCGTATGACTGGAAGACCATTGCGATGTCGCGGTCTTTTGGTGCCACGTTTGTAACATCGCGATCACCAATGAAAATTGCACCGTTATCAATTTCTTCTAATCCGGCGAGCATGCGTAGCGATGTAGATTTTCCGCAACCAGATGGTCCGACTAAAACTAAAAACTCACCATCGTTAACAGTGAGATTTAATTTATTTACTGCTGGTGCAGTTGTTCCTGGATAGATGCGAGTTGCATCTTTAAATACGACAGATGCCATGAGGCAATCTCCTTCTCCGGGCAGGTACGTGCCCGACGGTCCGTTGGATGAAGGTCTAGCAGTGGCAAGGATGCCAATTACTAAGCCACATAGGCATTTGCCGCCGTGGCAGGCGAAGGTTATCTAGCGGCAGCGGGAAAAGAAAGCGCACCGTTACTCTTAGCGTCGTGGATAACCCTCAACCGAAACTTCAGCTTTTCGACCTTTCAGTCGGGGAGCTCTTTCTCGATATCGGAATTGTCCTTTTATTTATCGCGCTCGGAGGCATCTTTGTTGCAGCCGAAATTGCGTTGATTTCATTACGCGATAGCCAAGTGCGACAGTTGGCCTTGAAAGGTAAACGTGGCGCAAAAGTCGCGGAGTTAGTTAAGAACCCAAACCGGTTTTTAGCAGCAGTACAGGTCGGCGTAACTTTCTCTGGCTTTCTATCCGCAGCGCTAGGCGCAGAGCGCATCGGTAAATATGTAGAACCTGAGCTGCAAGATATTGGGGTATCTGAAAAGTACTCCGCAACGCTTTCGCTCATACTTCTAACAATCGTGATCGCATACATTTCCTTGATTTTTGGCGAGTTGGTACCTAAACGGTTAGCGCTGCATCGAACTGAATTTTTAGCGCTCGCTTTCGCCAATAGCGTTGACTTGTTGGCACGATTTTTCCGTCCGATTATTTGGCTGCTTTCGCATTCAACCGACTTTGTAGTTCGACTTTTTGGGCTAGATCCAAAAGCTAAACGCGCAGATATCTCGGAAGCAGAGCTATTGGATTTAGTTTCTGGCCATGCCGCTTTGACTGACCAAGAGCGCGATATTGTGGAAGAAGTTTTCAATGCTAGTGAAACTTTAATTCATGAAATTATGGTGCCCCGTATCGAAGTTGATTTCCTTGATGCCAGCCTTTCAATTGCGCAAGCAATCGGAATTGCGGTAGATAAATCGCATTCACGTTACCCAGTAGTCCGCGGTACTAGCGATGAAGTAATTGGGTTTATCCATGTTCGAGACTTACTTGATCCAGAACTTAGCGGAAAAGATTTAACAATTTTAGAGTGCATTAGAAATGTGATTTTCCTGCCCGGAACCAAAGGGGTATTGCCAGCGCTTACTGAGATGCGTGCAGCCCGCCAACAGATTGCTATTGTTTTAGACGAGTACGGCGGCACCGATGGCATCGTTACCTTAGAAGATTTAGTTGAGTGCTTAATTGGTGATATTCATGATGAATATGACGTTCCAGAAACTGACCCACAAAATTTAAACCGAAGTGGCGATTTTGAAGTGGATGGTTTAATAACACTCGATGACTTCAAAGACGAGACCGCTGTCGACTTGCCAGAAGGCCCGTACGAAACTCTTAGCGGCTTTGTCATGCATTTCTTAGGGCGTTTGCCCGTTGCACATGACGTAGTTCGGGTAAATGGCGCGCGAATTACTGTACTAACAATGGTAGGTAAGCGAGCTGGGAATCTATTAATTTCGCGGGAGAGCGGCCATCCTAAAGAACTCTGGAAAGATAGTGCCTATGAATAGCTCTAGAAAACGAGTTCTCTCTGGAATTCAACCAACCGCTGATTCTTTTCATTTAGGCAATTACTTAGGTGCAGTAAAACAATGGGTAGCTTTGCAAGAAACTCATGATGCTTTTTATTGCGTAGTTGATTTGCATGCACTTACTGTTGAAACCGAGCCAAAACTTTTTAGAAAACGTACTCTGCTTGCCGCAGCTCAATTAATTGCACTTGGTTTAGATCCGGAACGATGCACGCTTTTTATTCAATCTCATGTACATGAACATAATCAACTTGCTTGGGTTTTGGAATGCCTAACTGGATTTGGGGAAGCTAGCCGGATGACCCAATTCAAAGATAAATCTCAAAAATCTGGTTCCGATAGAACCGTTGTGGGGCTCTTTACATATCCAATTTTACAAGCTGCGGACATATTGCTCTATCAGCCCCAGTATGTTCCGGTCGGCGAAGATCAACGCCAACATATTGAACTAACTCGAGATCTGAGCCAACGTTTTAATTCTCGCTACGGTGAAACTTTCGTACTGCCGGAGGCATACATAATCAAAGGATCTGCCAAAGTAAATGATCTCCAAGATCCAACTTCTAAAATGAGCAAATCATCAGATTCTGTAGCAGGTGTATTAGATATAATGGATGCTCCGGAAATAAATGCTAAGAAGATTAAGGGTTCGGTAACCGATGCTGAGCGCGAAATTAGATTCGATGAGACGAATAAAGCTGGAATATCCAATCTACTAACGATTTACGCTTCGTTAACTGGCAAATCTATTTCGGAGAGCGAAGCAGATTTTACCGGTAAAGGATATGGCGATTTCAAAAACGGAGTTGCTGATGTTGTAACTGAATACTTCGCACCTGTGCGAAAACGAACTTTGGAATTATTAGAAGATGAAGCTGGCCTATTAAAATTACTTAAAACTGGAAGCGAAAAAGCTGAAGCCGTGGCTTCCCAAACCTTAACTAAAGTTTATGACGCAATGGGAGTTGTACCACGTGGCAAATAAGCACTTCAATTCAGAATCAGATATTCCATTCTCCGATACGCCGCGAGATATTCCACATGAAACTGCGGGAACTTTTCCATATACTCGCGGCATTTATGAAACCATGTATAAAAATAAACCTTGGACGATGCGGCAATACGCGGGCTTTGGTAGCGCGGAAGAATCCAATAAGAGATATAAAGAATTGGTCGAAGCTGGCACCGGTGGTCTATCGGTTGCATTTGACCTACCAACCCAAATGGGAATGGATTCAGATGCGCCATTAGCGCTAGACGAAGTTGGCAAAGTTGGCGTCGCAATTGATTCACTTGCCGACATGCGCCGACTTTTTGATGGATTGCCGCTAGATAAAATTTCAACATCAATGACGATAAATGCACCGGCTGCAATTTTGTTATTGATGTACCAATTAGTTGCAGAAGAGCGCGGCATCTCTGGTTCGGCGCTACAAGGGACAATTCAAAATGATGTATTAAAAGAATATATTGCCCGTGGAACTTATATTTTTCCACCCAGCCCATCGCTCCGATTGATTACCGACATTTTTAGCTATTGCCAAAAAGAATTACCAAAATGGAACACAATTTCAATATCTGGTTATCACATTGGCGAAGCTGGTGCGACGCCGGTTCAAGAAATAGCTTTTACGTTGAGCGATGCAATTGCTTATGTAAAAGCAGCCGTGGCTGCTGGGTTAGATGTAGATGAATTCGCACCTCGGCTCTCGTTTTTCTTTGTATCCCGCACCACCCTGATTGAAGAAGTAGCTAAATTCCGAGCCGCTCGCCAAGTTTGGGCACGAATTATGAAAGATAAATTTGGCGCTAAGTCTGAAAAATCGATGCAACTTAGATTTCATACCCAAACTGCTGGTGTCCAACTAACCGCCCAACAACCTGAAGTAAATTTGGTTCGGGTCACTATTCAAGCTCTCGCTGCAACATTAGGCGGCACCCAATCACTTCACACTAACTCATTTGATGAAGCGCTTGCACTTCCGAGCGATAAAGCGGCGCGATTAGCGCTTCGAACCCAACAAGTTATTGCTAACGAAACCGATATTACAAAAGTTGTGGATCCATTCGCTGGTTCATATGTGGTGGAGAACTTAACGGCTGATCTTGTTAAAGAGATTGAAGCGTTAATTGAAAAAATTGAAAAAATGGGTGGCGCAGTAGCTGCGATCGAAACCGGCTTTCAAAAACGTGAAATCGAAAATAGCGCATATATAATTTCGCAAGAAATTGATAATGAAGAACGGATAATTGTTGGCGTAAATGATTTTGTCACACAAAACGATCTCGCTCCAAACCTGCATAAATTAGACCCAGAAGTAGGCAACGAACAACGTAAGCGATTGGCAGAGCATCGGACTAACCGGAAGAACGATGAATTCTTAAATTCGTTAGCGGAAATAACTCGCGTGGCTAGCGGCTCGGAAAACGTGATGCCAGCCTTGAAATCTGCGATCAAAGCGGGAGCTACTGTCGGAGAAATTTGCGATGCGCTACGAAAAGTGTGGGGCGTATACCGTTCAACCGAAGCGTTTTAACCAGATGCGAACCAAACTTGCTCGAGTATTGATTTCAGTTACGCTTCTAACTTTCTTCTTTACACCAGATAGAACTAATGCAGCTAGCACCGCTCCAACTCCAGTAAAAATTGCAATTGCGCTAGAAGTTGGTGGCTTAGGCGATAATTCCTTTAATGATGCGGTGGTGAACGCAGCCCGAGCAGTCCAGAAGAAATATAAAATTTCCGATTCGTACATCCGAGTAGTTCCTACCGATGGCACTCCGGCAGATCGCTTTTCTCGATTAAAATTCTTAGCTAAAGCTGGCTATGGATTAATAATTGCAATCGGTGCCGATTATGCGCCAGCGATAAAAAGGGCCACTATTGAATTTCCGGATGTCCAATACGCGTTAGTAAATAGCAGCGCGGTCGCTGGCATGAATGTATCGTGTTTAGTTTTTGCCGAAGCTGAGGCAGCGTTTATAGCTGGAGTTGTCGCTGCGACATCGAGCACTACTGGAAAAGTGGCGTATGTGAGCGATGCCAGCGAAAGCCAATTGCGTTTATATAAAAGTTTTAAACTCGGTGCAGCGTTTGGAAATAAGAATGTACTAACCACCTCAGTTCCGTTCACAGATTCGGCAATCAATTTAAAAAACGCAATTGCTAATGGAGTTGATTTAATTTATTCAACCCGATTAGTTGATGGCGAAGTGCTGAATTTAGTTGCTAAAGCTAATCTAAAGAAACGCAAAGTTTGGTTAATTGCACAATCCCCAGATCAATATTATGCAAAGTTGCCTACTGCTAAAAAAGAAATTTTAGTAACACTTGATAAACGAATTGATCATGCAATTACCGATGTAATAATGTTGGCACTTACTGGTGGTTCAATTCTAGGTATTGTCGATGAAATGGAATCGATTTACGGCAGGGCGTATAACTTCAGTAATTCCGGTTTGAATTTGAGTTATCTAAACCCTGTGACTGCTGCCACAAAAACTACGGTAAGTCGTGCGATCGCCCAGATCAAGAGCGGTAAAGTTTCAACTATAGGTTGAGTGTTTGCCAAGTTGTAACAATAAATGGCACCTCATCCCGATTAAAGGTTTGGCACGGGCGATAAGGTGAGCCAACAAATTAACCCCGTAATTGAAACCGTATTCGAAGCGGTTTTCGATGGGGTTCACAGGAGGAATACATTGAAGAAGTCATTAGTAACCGGATCGATTAAGGCGATTGCCGCAGTAGCTGCTTTAACACTGCTCGCAAGTTGTTCTTCATCGTCAGACAGTGCTGCAAAAGTAAAAGCTTGCTTAGCTCTTGATACTGGCGGTGTTGATGACAAATCATTCAACGCTTCAGCATGGGCTGGCGCACAAGCTGCAGAAGCAGCTGGCGCAGAAGTTAAATACCTTGCTGCAACTTCAGATGCAGATTACGCACCGAACATTAAGAAGCTCGTAGACGAGGGTTGCAACATCGTTATCGGTGTTGGTTTCTTAATTAATGGCGCAATTGTTGAAGCTGCTAAAGCTAATCCAGATACCAAGTTCGCAATCGTTGACCAAGACGGTAAAGACCATGGTCCAGCTGGAGATCAATACCCAGGTGCAGTCCTTGACAACCTACAGGGAATTGAATTCGCAACTAACCAAGCAGCATTCCAAGCTGGCTACCTCGCAGCTGGATATTCAAAGACCGGAAAAGTTGCAACATACGGCGGATTAAATATTCCACCAGTTAGCATTTTCATGGACGGCTTTGCTCGCGGCGTTGCTTACTACAACACTGTAAAAGGTAAAAAAGTTGTTGTACTCGGATGGGATGTTGCTAAGAAAGACGGAACATTCGTTGGTGGTTTCTCGGATCAAGCAAAAGCACTTCAGATCTCAAAGAACTTTGAGCAACAAGGTGCAGATG
>JABMMO010000090.1 GCA_013205455.1 Actinomycetota bacterium | reverse complement strand
TTACGAATCCCATCACAAAGTTTCAATTTCAGATGCTGCGCTAGTTTCTGCTGCCACGCTTGCGGATCGATATGTAGCAGACCGATTCTTGCCAGATAAAGCGATTGATTTAATTGATGAAGCTGGTTCCAGACTGCGAATTCGTCGCATGACTGCGCCACCAGAGCTTCGTGAATTCGATGACAAGATTGCAAATGCTCGAAAAGAAAAAGAATCAGCAATCGACGGCCAAGATTTTGAAAAAGCTGCTGCACTTCGTGATAAAGAAAAGAATTTAATCCAAGAAAAAGCAGAGCGTGAAAAAGCTTGGAAAGCTGGCGACTTAGATGTTGTCGCTGTAGTTGATGAAGAATTAATTGCAGAAGTTCTATCTACCGCAACTGGAATTCCAGTCTTCAAATTAACTGAAGCCGAAACTGCGCGCTTGCTTCGCATGGAAGACGAACTTCACCGTCGCGTTATTGGTCAAGACCAAGCCATCAGAGCGCTCTCACAAGCAATCCGTCGAACTCGCGCGGGGCTTAAAGATCCAAAACGTCCGGGCGGTTCATTTATTTTCGCTGGTCCGTCTGGTGTTGGTAAGACTGAATTATCACGGACGCTTGCAGCATTCCTATTTGGTGATGCGGATGCGCTGATTCAACTTGATATGTCGGAGTACTCTGAAAAGCACACTGCTTCAAGGCTTTTTGGTGCACCTCCAGGCTTTGTTGGGTATGACGAAGGTGGCCAATTAACTGAGAAAGTGCGACGTCGGCCGTTCTCTGTTGTGCTCTTTGATGAAATTGAAAAAGCACATCCAGATATCTTCAATTCACTATTACAAGTGCTTGAAGATGGTCGTTTAACTGATGCGCAAGGTCGAGTCATTGATTTCAAGAACACTGTAATCATCATGACTACAAACCTTGGTACTCGCGATATCTCAAAGAGTTTGGCGCTTGGCTTCACAAATGTCTCTGATGTGCTTGGTAATTACGAGCGGATGAAGGCGAAAGTTCAAGATGAACTCAAGACACACTTCCGTCCGGAATTCTTAAACCGTATTGATGACGTAATTGTCTTCCACCAATTAAGTGAGAACGAAATTGTCCAAATTGTTGATCTTATGATCGCAAACTTGGAGGACCGCTTGAAGGCGAAAGATATGGGTATCGAGTTAACTTCGACCGCAAAAGCGCTCTTAGCTAAGCGCGGCTATGACCCAGTTCTTGGTGCACGCCCACTTCGTCGCACTATCCAACGCGATATTGAAGATGCGCTATCAGAGAAGATTCTTTTCGGCGATATTAAAGCTGGCGAGATCATCTTGATTGATGTTGCTCCGGCAAATGAAGGCGAAATTGGCTCCGAGACCTTTACTTTTAAAGGCGTGCCAAGAGAACAATTACCGGATTCACCTGGTGATTTAGCGAAAGCACCAACCGCTTAATTTCGTTTTGAAAATTTAACTTAAAAAGAATTAACCGTTTTGAATTTTTACTCTAGAAATCGCCTGTTCTAATCGGGCAACTTCTAAGATTTCCATCCCATCGAGCTTGGTTTCAGATCCGAGTGGGACTAACGCACGTTTAAAGCCAAGTCGATGCGCTTCTTGTAAGCGACGTTGCACGCCACTTACTTTACGAATTTCACCAGCTAATCCAACTTCACCAATGGCGACTAAATCTGCGGGGAGCGCTAAACCTTTAGCGGCGGATGCAACAGCTAGCGCTAACGCTAAATCGGCTGCGGGTTCGGTCATTTTCATTCCGCCGACAGTAGCGGCGTAAACATCCCGCCCAGTTAAGCGAATTCCGGCACGCAGTTCTAAAACGGCGAGCGTCATCGCGGTTCGTGAATTATCTAGTCCACTGGTTACACGTCGAGCATTTCCATAATCAACATCTTTAGCAGCGCTAACTAACGCTTGGATTTCGGCAAGTAATGGGCGGCGACCTTCCAGAGTTACGGTTACACATGTTCCAGGAACCGGATCGATATGACGCGTTGTAAATAAACCAGTTGGGTCAGGAAGCCCTTCGATACCACCATCATGTAAATCAAAACAACCGACCTCGTCGCTAGCACCATAACGATTTTTAATGGCACGGATTAATCGTAATCTGGAATGGCGCTCGCCCTCAAATTGTAAAACTACATCAACTACATGTTCTAATAATCTTGGTCCAGCAATAGAACCATCTTTAGTTACATGTCCTACCAAAACTAAAGTTATAGCGCGCTCTTTACATAACCGAATTAACGCGGCAGCAACTTCGCGGACTTGGGTAACACCGCCAGGCGCGGAATCAACTGCGGCGCTTCCAATTGTTTGGATGCTGTCGATAACTAGTAGTGCAGGCT
>JABMMO010000089.1 GCA_013205455.1 Actinomycetota bacterium | reverse complement strand
TGCCATAGCCGTATTCTCTCTGATAATTGTGAACGGCGCGTTACATTAAAGGGTAGTTACGGCGTTAACTGAAAATCCACCATTTAGAATAGCGCTATGGCAATCTTAAGAAAGAAAGTAGCAAAAACTATCCCAACTTCAAATTTTGGTATTAGCGGTGAGCCAATGAATAGAAATCATCCCTTCTATTTTGGATTTGTTGCAGCCGCTGGCGCAATTACTGCTTTAACCATGATGCGAGCGCTCGCCTCGGCTAGCCAAGTTTTCGTACTAATCATAATTTCACTTTTTTTTGCCATGGGATTAAACCCTGCTGTGGCCGCGATTCAAAGTAAAGGTCTCTCTAGAAAACAGGCTGTGGTCGCAATAATTTTTGGCTTACTCTTATTCATTGCGATTTTTATCGTTATTGTAATTCCACCTTTAATAAAACAAGTTAACTCATTTATAAGCGGTGCCCCACAACTAGTTGATTCACTCCGCCAAAATGCCGGCATTGCAAAATTTAATGATCAATTTGGATTGATCGATACGCTCGATAATAAATTGCAAGAGTGGATTAAGAATGGAAAATTAGCTACATCCGCATTTGGTGGTGTTCTTGGAGTCGGTAAGACCGTGATTTCGGGAACGCTCTCCGCGCTAACCATTATCGTTTTGACGCTTTATTTCATTGCTTCGTTGCCGAGCGTAACGGAGATGGCTTATCGGTTAGTGCCAGCATCTCGTCGTGAACGAGTTACAAGATTAAGTGATGCAATCATCAAAAGAGTTGGCGCATTCGTGGGCAGCCAAGTGATCGTCGCAATTCTTGCCGGAATATTTGTTTTGGTATTGGCGCTGATTCTTACTCTGCCATATTCAGCTGCACTCGCCATGATTGTGCTCTTCTGTGGATTAATTCCGCTAGTTGGTCACTTCCTAGGGATTTCAATAGTCACAATTGTTGCGTTATCGCAATCCCCTAAAACCGCAATAATCGCTTTTCTTGGTTATGTAATTTATGTCCAAATTGAGAATTATGTAATCACCCCAAGAATTATGAAGAAATCGCTCGCGATTCCTGGGCTTGTCACAATCGTGGCTGCGCTATTAGGAACTTCACTTCTAGGATTAGTCGGTGGAATTTTAGCGGTGCCGATTGCTGCGGCAATTTTATTAATTCTTGATGAAGTTGTTTATCCAAACGCTGCTAAATCTTAAATTTCTAACGGTAGTGGTAACGCAGCGGGGTTGATAATTTTTAATATCTCGGTTAGCGCGATGTAAACAAACGGTTCCCCAACCCAGAGATGTTTAGCGCCATCAATTCCAAGAACTTTTGCTTGTGGAATTAGGGAGAATTTACTCCTAGCTTCATCTGGTTTTAAAAATTCATCAAACTCTGGTACCAGTGCAATAACTGGCCGGCCATCTTTTGCCCAAAAAGTTAATTCGATTTCACTAGTTCGTCGAAGTGGTGGGCTGAGCAAAATTAATCCTTTGATTCGTAGATCTTTTGCATATGACAAAGCTAATTCAGTTCCAAAGGACCAACCAATCACCCACAAATTTTCTAAATTCAATTCCGTAAATGCATATTCAACCGCGGCTTCAACATCGTATTTTTCACTCTCGCCATTTCCAAATTCACCATCACTTCTACCAGCTTCACTTTCCGTACCTCTAGTGTTAAATCGAAGTACTGCGATATCTGCCAATGCCGGTAACCGATTCGCAGCTTTCTTAAAAATATGGCTATCCATCATGCCGCCATGGGTTGGTAGCGGGTGTAAACAAAGGAGCGTAGCTACTGCCGGCTTTAACGGAGTTGCCACTTCTCCAATTAAATTCAATCCATCGAGAGTATGAATCGTGATTTTTTGCCGATTTGCTGGCAAAACAGTACTCGGACGGATTAACTCAGACACCAAATCAGTTTACTCTGTCGCCATGGCAAAAATAGAAACCTTCGCAAGTCTTGATCCTGCTACTGGAATTGAAGTGGGTCGATACCCAAATACCTCAAGTTCAGAAGTATTTAAAATCGTAGCCGATGCAAAGAGCGCAGCTAAATCATGGGAAACGCTTGGATTTGCAAAACGAAAAAAAATTCTTTTAAAGTGGGCAGCGTTATTAACTAAGGAAATTGATGTCGGAGCTTTGTTAATTAAATCTGAAACTGGAAAACCAATCGGTGATGCGCGTTTGGAATTAACGCTAGCTATTTCGCAGATTGCGTGGGCAGCCAAGAGCGCTGGTCGAATTCTTGCTACCCAATCTCGCCCTGCTGGAATTCTCATGTTTAATATGTCGGCAAAAGTAGAGCGCTCACCTTATGGCGTGGTTGGCGTAATTGGACCTTGGAACTACCCAGCATTTACCCCAATGGGGTCGATTGCATATGCGTTAGCTGCGGGCAACACCGTGGTATTTAAACCAAGTGAGTACACACCCGGAGTTGGTTCCTGGTTGAGCGAAACATTTAAACGGGTAGCGCCATTTGATTCAATTTTCACCACGATAACTGGGTTACCAGAAACCGGTAAAGCGCTTACTGAAAGCGCGATCGATAAAATTTCATTTACTGGATCTACTAAAACCGCAAAAATAGTTGGCCAAATTTGTGCGGCTCGGATGATCCCAGTTGTTCTCGAATGCGGCGGTAAAGACGCAGTCTTGGTAGATCGCGATGCCGATTTGGCGCTGGCTGCTGAAAATACGCTCTGGTCCGCCATGTCTAACGCGGGACAATCTTGTATTGGCGCAGAACGAGTTTATGTACATAGCGAGGTCGCCAATAAATTTATTGAAATTATCACCACAATGGCTAAGCAATTAAAAACTGGCGTTACCGAAGGCGATAGTTATGGGCCTGCAACCAGGCCAGCTCAATTAAAAGTTATCTCCGCACATATTAAAGATGCAGCAGATCAAGGGGCCACTTTCATTTTAGGTAGCCCGAACTCAGTCCATGAGAGATATGTAGATCCCGTCATCATGTGCGATGTGCCGGAAAATTCAACTGCAGTAACTGATGAGACTTTTGGTCCAACGTTAGTGATTAATCGAGTTGAAAATATGTCTGTAGCGATCCAGCTAGCTAACGCCACTCGCTATGGCTTAGGAGCATCGGTCTGGTCGAAACGAAGCGGTGAGAAAATTGCGAGCCAATTGCAATGCGGTATGGTCTCAATCAATTCAGTCTTTTTATTTGCAGCGATTGCATCGGTCCCATTTGGCGGCATTAAAGATAGTGGGATTGGTCGAATCCATGGCGCCGAAGGACTTCTTGAATTTGCTTACGCACGAACTATTGTGCGACCAATCTTTAAAATTCCAATTGTTTTCACAACATTTAAGCGAAGTGAATTTGCAGATAAATTCATTATGAAACTTGTAAAAGTTTTACACGGCCAAAGAAAGATTTAATTAATATCTAGGAGCGTTTCTAGTTCGTTCCGTTTTTGGTTTGCGATCATCGCGTTTGTCCCAACATGCAGTGTGCCAATGTCTACGGCTTTCAACATCATGCTCTATCCAGGCAACTGTGTGAGGAGTTGCCATCGGAATTATTTGATCACATCCAGGACACCGATAAGGTTTGGTGGAACCCGAGCCAGTAATCCGGCGCACCCGATAAATTCCTTCATCATGTTCTTCGATAGTTTCATGAGAAGCAGCCACTTCACGTTCGGCAGGCTTTGGGCCGCGACGTTTCGGGTGATTTCGGCGTGGGCTCATGAGCATTAGAATAGCGAAATGCTGCACCCGTTAGTAATTGATGTTTCGAATTTAACGAAAACTTATGGTGGTAAAACTGCAGTTAACGGGATAGATCTACAAGTCCATAAGGGCGAAATATTCGCACTGTTGGGCCCAAATGGTGCCGGCAAAACAACGACGGTTGAAATTTTAGAAGGTTATCGAAGGCGCGATAGCGGCAAAGTATCGGTACTTGGCTTTGATCCTAATGCAAAAGTAAGTAAATCAGCAGAGCGCGC
>JABMMO010000088.1 GCA_013205455.1 Actinomycetota bacterium | reverse complement strand
TGTCCTACCAAAACTAAAGTTATAGCGCGCTCTTTACATAACCGAATTAACGCGGCAGCAACTTCGCGGACTTGGGTAACACCGCCAGGCGCGGAATCAACTGCGGCACTTCCAATTGTTTGGATGCTGTCGATAACTAGTAGCGCAGGCTTTACTTCATCAATATGTGAAATTACCGAACCGAGTTCAGTTTCGGATGCTAACCAGAGTTCTTTGTCGAGCGCGCCAAGTCGTTCGGCACGAAGTCGAACTTGGGAAGTAGATTCTTCGCCGCTGATATATAAAGTTGTTAAGCCACGACGTGCGCTTTCGGCCGCAACGGTTAAAAGTAAAGTTGATTTACCAACGCCTGGTTCACCTGCTAATAAAATTGTCGCGCCAGGAACTAAACCGCCACCAAGTACTCGATCTAACTCGGGAACTCCACTAGTTCGCGCTCGCGCACTCTCGATAGCAACATCACCAATTGGGAGCGCTGCATTTGTAACTGAAGTTGCAATTAGCGAAAGTTTTTTAGGAGCAGCTATCTCTTCAACAGTTCCCCACGCTTGGCATTCGCCACAACGGCCAACCCATTTATTAGTACTCCAACCGCATTCTGCGCATCGGAATGGGTCTTTTAGTGGTTTTGGTGCAGAGCTCTTTGCCATGGTCGAAGCCTAGAACCTAGGACTGACTTGCGCTTTAGCTTCGCGCTTGAACTGTGGCTGGATGGACCACAAAGAGCGGGAGCGTCTTTCGTCGCGTTGATTTCAGCGCCGCCATTCGATTATCACAATGACGGGCAAGTTCTTTATATGCGGGCGCGCCCATTAGTGCAACTAACTCTACCTTGTTTGAAAGATAAACCGGTTCCCGACCAACATGCGCTTCAGTATTGCTGGTGCAATACCAATCAAAATCTACGCCACCTTCACCCCAAGCAAGTCGTTCGTACTCGCCTATGACAGTTACGGAAACTTTGTCATCTCCGAATTCGCGTATTTCAAATGATCTACGAATTGGAAGTTGCCAACAAACATCGGGTTTAGTTTCTACAAAATGAATTTTCTCATCAAGTGCTAATTGATGTAATGCACAACCGTGATTGCCAACAAAGCCATCGCGTGAAAAACCTTTACGATTTAAAAAAATACAAGAGTTATCTACTTTACGAGTTTTGCGATCTTTATCAAGACCAATCTCGGAAATTTTCAACGCGCCACCTTTTTTCTTAGGTTGGGCTTCCTCATAAAATTGCCAGATTGCGGGAGTTAAGCGAGCTGCAGCTTTTAAGGTTCGCGCTTCATCATCTTCACTTGAATAGTAAGCACCATCAGTACAACATCCATTATCAGGTTGGTCCGCCTCAACGCCCTTGCAACCATTTCCAAAAATGCAGGTCCAATATGAAGTTAGCCAAGTTAAATCGCATTTAAATAATTCAGCAGGGTTAGCTGGATCAATAAATTCAATCCACTCACGCGCAAAATTTGGATGTACCTCAGGCATAATCGCAGAGCCTATGGCTTATGGGTACGCTTGTCACATGCGTCATTCTCGAAATTGCATCGGCGTTATCGGAGTTGGTGTGATGGGTGAAGCTTTATTAGCGGGCCTAATTAATTCGGGTTCAGCCCCGTCCGCCATTTGCATTGCAGATAAACGTGCCGAACGTCTAAGCGAACTCCAAAATAAATACGGAGTTACACCATCGACCATCGAGAATATTGCAACTGATTGCGATGTCATTTTATTGGTGGTAAAACCGCAAGATATGGGTGCTTTGATTGAAACGATATCTCCAACAATTCCTGCGACCACGCTCTTAGTTACTTTTGCTGCCGGCAAGCGGAGTGCATTTATTGAAGAACGAGTTAAGCCAGGTACACCAGTAATTCGGGTTATGCCAAATACACCGTCGCTTGTTGGAAAGGGTATGGCTGCAATTTCGGGTGGAACTCATGCCACCGAATCTGATATAGATTTTGTAACTAATTTCTTAGCTTCAAGTAGTGAAGTAATAGTTTTGGCTGAAGAACTTCAAGATGCCGTCACTGCAACTAGCGGATCTGGCCCCGCATATTTCTTCTACTTTGTTGAAGAGATGATTAAAGGCGCAATTGCACTTGGACTCTCCGAAGCTGCTGCAACTAAATTAACAATTCAAACAATTACTGGGGCAGCGGCTATGTTAAATGAAAGCGGAAAGAGTCCAACAACTCTGCGCGAGAATGTAACTAGCCCTAAAGGCACAACGGCAGCTGCGTTAGAAACGTTTTACCAAGCAAATACTGGTGAAATAATTAGCGCTGCGCTTAAAGCCGCTCGAGATAGATCGCAGGAGCTTGCTTGAAATTTCGTTTGGTTCTAGTGCTATTAATCGCCGTTACCGTTCCGACCGCAAATGCAGTAACCCCAATTAAAGTAATTGCCACCACGCCCACCACCACGTTTTCACTTGGTTCAAATAGTTCAATTGCTAAGAGCATTTATACAAGTAGTGGAATAGTCCTCGTCGGAACAATCGGTGAAACCAGTAATCAAAAATTAGTATCAGGTAACAGCTTAGGTAAGACTGATGGATTTATCGCGAAAATTGCCCAAAATGGCGGGCTAATTTGGAGCTCACGCCTTGGCGGCAGTTTAGAAGATATCGCGACTTCGGTAATAGCAGATAGCGATAATTCATTCTGGGTGCTTGGCGCGAGTGAATCTTCAGTTGCGTTAACAACTACAGAAACCAATGTAATTGTTATTAATCCAGACTCAATTACAGTTTC
>JABMMO010000087.1 GCA_013205455.1 Actinomycetota bacterium | reverse complement strand
TCACAACGGTGATTCTATGGAGTTATTGCCTAGAATGACGCCATGGAATTCAACAAAAATGATTACATGGAACTATTAAAAATCCGAGGCCGCGGTGCGCTTGGCGAAAAAATGGGTATCGAAGTAATAGAAGCATCTCCCGAACGAATGGTCGGAACCATGCCGGTTGAGGGCAATACCCAACCAATGGGTTTATTGCATGGTGGTGCAAGTGTTGTACTAGCTGAAAGTTTAGGTTCGATTGCGGCGCAATTGCACGCGGGACCAGATCGCCGAATTGTTGGTATTGAAGTTAACGCAACCCATCATAAATCAGCCACTTCTGGCATTGTTACCGGCGTAGCTACCGCAATAACTTTGGGAAAAACTTTATGCTGTCACGAAATCGTTATTACAAACGATCAAGGTGAGCGCACTTGCACTGCGAGAATTACAAATCTAATTCTTGCTAAGCGTTGAGTTTTAGCCGCCTAGATAAGCTTTTGTAACTGCAGGATCTTTCGCAAGATCTGAAGCTTTACCGCTCATCTTGATAGTTCCAGATTCCAAAACATAAGCGCGATCAGCAACATCTAAAGCGGCCGCAGCATTCTGTTCGATCAAAAGAATAGTAATTCCTTGTTCGCGAATTTTTGTGATTGTTTCAAAAATCATATCTACGAGTACTGGGGCTAGACCCATTGATGGTTCATCTAACATTAATAGCTTTGGTGCACCCATCAAGGCTCGGCTTACCGCCAACATTTGTTGTTCGCCACCTGACATAGTTCCAGCACGTTGCGAAATGCGTTCCCGAAGTCTTGGGAAAAGATCCAATACCCGCTCACGATCGGCAGCGACAGCATCTTTATCACTTCGAAGGAATGCACCAAGATCTAAATTCTCGCTAACTGTCATACGCGGGAATATTCGACGACCTTCTGGGGATTGGCATATTCCAAGCTTTACGACTTCGTGACCTTCTTTGCCATCAATTCGATTACCTTCGAAAAGAATTTCGCCAGATTTTGGTTTCAAAAGTCCAGAAATAGTGCGAAGCGTTGTTGATTTGCCAGCTCCATTAGAGCCGATCAAAGTAACGATTTCACCTTGATTAACGGTTATTGAAATGTCCTTAACAGCAACGATCTTGCCATAGCCGACTTTAAGATTTTTAACTTCTAATAGCGCGGACATTATTTACCTCCCTTAGCTTTACCCAGGTAAGCCTCGATAACACGTTGGTTTGATTTGATATCAGCCGGTGAACCTTCAGCAATTTTTTCACCTTGATCTAAAACAGTAACTCGCTCCGAAACGCTCATTACAACCTTCATATCGTGTTCAATTAACAAAATCGCCACGTCACGTTCGGCACGAACTTTGTAAACGAAATCGATGAAAATTTGAGATTCTTGCGGGTTCATACCTGCAGTAGGTTCGTCCAAAAGTAAAACTTTGGGATTCAACGCCAGCGCTCGTGCTACTTCTAAACGCCGTTGATCACCATATGAAAGATTACGAGCATATTCGCCAGCCCACTTGCCAATTCCCACGAAGTCGAGAATTTCGCGAGCCCGATCCAGAGCTTCTTTCTCTTCCTTGCGTTGTCTTGAAGTACCAAAAATTGTGGCAAGAATTCCTGATTTTAAATGGGAGTGCATCGCTACTAATAAGTTCTCTTCTGCAGTCATCAAACCAAAGAGACGAATATTTTGGAATGTGCGGGCCATGCCGAGTTCAGCAATTTTATGCGGTGGCAAATCAGTTGTATCAGTGCCATCATATGTGACCGTTCCAGCAGATGGTTTGTAAAGACCGGTTAGCACGTTGAAGAAGGTGGTTTTTCCAGCACCATTTGGGCCAATTAGCGAAACCACAGATTTCTCTGGGATGTCGAATGAAATGTCATCTACTGCTAACAGACCGCCGAATGCAACGCTGATATTAGAAGCTTGTAAAACTTTTACCGGTGAGAGCGCCATAGTTACTTACTCTCCTTTGGTGAGAGATCTTCTTCTGGGTCACCCTCATGAAGAATTAAACGAAGGCGCGACTCTGGAATCAAACCTTCGCGTTTATATAACATCATTAAAATTAGAACTAAACCAAATAGTAAGAACGTGAATGATGGGAAATTAATTTCAGTTTCAAATCTGCTATTGAATGTCTGACCAAATGCGGGCAATCCGGTGGAGTTAATCCAAGAGAGCAAGAGCGCGCCAAGAATTACACCCCAGACGTTACCCATACCGCCTAAGACCACCATGGCGAGCAAGAAGATAGAGATTGAAAAGTTAAACCGTTCTGCATAAACTCCATCAACGTGCGTTGCGAAAGCCACGCCGCCTAGACCGCCAGCGAATGCGCCTACTGCATAAGCAGCCAACTTAGTCTGCATCAGCGGAACGCCCATCATGCTTGCAGCTAGCTCATCTTCACGAATAGCTAACCAGGCACGACCTAGCCGACCTTTTCGCAACCGAAGCGAGATAAAGATCATTACAAATGCCAAGAAAACGAAAACAATAAACTTGTAACCAAAATCAAATGGGCCAATATTTTTTATTCCCGCAGGAATTGGATCCAGGATTGTGATTCCTTTTGTACCGTTCGACAGGTTAAATCCACCAATATCGTCACCATTGTAGAAGATTTGCGGAATAATTTCACCGAAACCCAAAGTAACGATCGCAAGATAATCGCTCTTAAGTCGTAGCGTTGGTGCACCGATCAGAACTCCAAAGAAAGCACAAACTAACCCGCCGATAAGTAATACGCCCCAGAAATTAACGTGAATTCCAGGAGCTGCTTTTGCCACTGAACCGTAGAAATGAATGTTAATCATGTGGAAAAATTCCGACATAAACCAACCAGCGCAATATCCGCCGATCGCCCAGAATGCTACATAACCAAGATCAAGTAGACCGGCATAGCCGACTACGATATTTAAGCCAAGCGCACAAATTACATAAACTAGCGCCTCATTGACCGACGTAGGTGGAAGCCAAAGTTGTAACGTGTCATAAATTCCCATTGGCAAGCCATCCCAAGGAAATAAAAATTGATAGGTAATGAAGAGCGCTGCGACCGCAATTAAGTATCCGGTAGCCCATTTGCGTTGCGAAGAAATAGCCACCATCACACCTTTTCCGTAGTTACTTTACCGAGTAAACCGGCTGGCTTCAAAACTAGAATTAAAATCAAAATGGTAAAGACCACGCTCTGTGACCATTTCTGACCAAGTGCAATTGGTAAACCATCATTCAATCCTTGAACAATTCCAATCAAAAGTGCACCGAGCACTGCGCCATTTAAACTACCGATTCCACCAAGTACTGCAGATGTAAAAGCAATTAATCCAAGTTGGAAACCTAGGTTGTAGTTCGTGGTTCCTATAGATTGCTGGTAGAGCAAGCCAGCAGCGCCAGCTAACGCGCCACCAAGGGCAAATGTGAACGAAATTGTCTTATTAACATCGATACCCATTAATCTCGCCGCATCTTGATCTTGTGCGGTAGCCCGCATCGCTTTGCCTTGTTTAGTCTTGTTTACAACAAAGGTAAGTGATCCCAAAAGTGGTGCAGCCACTAAAATTAAAATTATGGTTACGTGGCTAATAATTACACCAAACCAAACATATTCACCATGTGGAATAACAGTTGGCCATTGTCTAGGTGTAGATCCATTCCATTTGATGCCGACAAATTGCAGTAGGAATGACATACCGACAGCGGTAATTAGCGGAGCTAGTTTTGGCGCTCGACGCAATTTCCGATATGCAAGCCGTTCAATCAAAACATTTATAGTTCCACAAAATAACATGGCCGCGAATAGCGCCGCAACAAATGTTAGCCAACCCGCAAGATTAGAATTCTCTTGGTGGAACCAAATCGTTATGAAATAGGAAGAGAAGAGCGCACCTAACATAAATAGGTCGCCGTGGGCAAAGTTGATTAGCTCAATAATTCCATAAACCAGCGTATATCCAAGGGCGATCAAGGCATATAACAAACCATTGCGCAGGCCCAATACCGTAACTTGCGCAAACTGCGTTGGTGCTTTGATTAGGTTTACCCCGAGCCAAAGAACCATTAATGCGGCGATTATTAGCGCGCCAGAAGTTTCGATTCTTTTACGTCTTACTTGGCCGCGAGTACCGGTAAACTTCTTGGCTGCAACTGTGGCTTTCAATTTACCCACCCTTAATTTGAATGCGAATTAAAATTTAATAAGTGGGTGGCTTTGGAATAATCCAAAACCACCCACTTTGTAAATAAGTACTACTTAACTGTGATCTTCTTGAGTGTTGTTTCTGTCTTGTTCTTCACTACAAGAATGGTGATGTCGTGATAGATAGTATCGCCAGCATCATCGAATTGAATTGAAGTTCCAACAACAGACTTGACTGCAGGAATGTTTACAGACTTCATCTTTAGGAATACATCTTTACGAGTTCCGTTTGAACGTGAAATCGCATCGAGGATTGCCTGCATAGCTGCGCCACCGTAAACGGAGAATGAGCTAGTAGGTGCCTTGCCGTACGCCTTTAGATAATCTTTCTGGAATGAAGCAGCCTTACCATTCTTAGGGAATAGGTCGATTGAAAGACCTGTGAATGATAGGAATGCGCCATCTGCTTCTGGAAGAGCCAAGAAGTCTGGGTATCCAGTGAATCCGTCTGGCATCATCATCTTAACTTTGGTGTTATCGCCAAGAACTTTTACTTTGTCCTTAACAAGTTGGCCACCATTTAGGTCGAAGATTCCACCGATGTAGATCATGTCTGGGTTAAGAGCCTTGATCTTTGTGAACAAAGCTTCGTAGTTAGGTGCCTTAGAATCCCAACCTTCGCCAGCAGGTCCAGAAGAAAGAACTGTCATCTTAAGTTTGTTAGCTTCAGTTGTGAAAGCTTGTGCCACACCTTGACCGTAAGTCTGAGTGTCGTTAAGTACGTAAACTGACTTTACGCCTTGGCTCTGTGCGAATTGTGCAGCAGCTGAACCTTGGAAGTCATCAGTTGTTACAACACGGAAGTAGTTACGGTAACCGGTTGGATAGTACTTAGTAGGTTCGCCTGGATTCCAAGCCTTGGTTAGACCAGGGTTTGTGTTCGCATTTGAAACCATAACCATTGGACCCTTTGGATCCTGGTTTAGTACTGGAACGATAATTTTTGCGCAACCTGAGTTGTATGTACCCATAACGGCAACTTCGCTCTTGTTAGCAACGTGTGCTTGTGCATTAGCTGCGCACTGTGCATCGTCCCATGAACCTTTAGCTGCGGTTGAGTCATCATACATTTTGAACTTGATGTTAAATTTTCCAGCTTTGTTATTAACTTGCTTAAGCAGCAACTTAATAACGTTGTTTGTCGATTCGCTTTGATCAGCTGATCCACCCTGCAGAGGTAGGTCAGAAGAAACAGTCAAAGTGACTGGTGCAGATTGAGCCATTGTTGAACCAACGATGCTCATTGCCAAAGTTACGACACCAAGCGCCACGAGAGCCTTGTTGTTTTTTTTCATGTAACAGTGTTCCCTTCATTCGAATGTAAGAAGACCGGGATAGGCGCTCCTTAGGTATCGCGAAGTATGCCGTCTTTGAGTATTTTCTCCAAGCCGAACCCCGCTCACCAAGTAACGTTTCGGTAACCGTTTTTGCCGATTTCCAGCGCGGTCTGGCTTACTTATCTAGGACCGCATCTGGGGAGATAACGGCCTGGGCCACAGCCTTCATTGAGATCCGTCGGTCCATCGCAGCCCGTTGGATCCAAGTAAAAGACTCAGGTTCGGAGAGGTTTAGGGCTTGCATCAAAATCCCCTTGGCTCGGTCGATGAGCTTTCTGGTCTCTAGCCGGTCGTACAAATTTGCCACTTCAGCTTCAAGTGCTTTTAGTTGGCGATGGCGGCTAATTGCAATTTCAATCGCTGGCGTTAAATCAGAGATTGAAAATGGCTTCACAACATATGCCATGGCGCCGGCATCTTTTGCTCGTTCCACTAAATCTCGCTGACTGAATGCGGTCAACATTAAAACTGGAGAGATTGCGATTATTTTTTCAGCGGCTGAGATGCCATCGAGAATAGGCATTTTCACATCGAGAATTGCTAAATCGGGCTTATGTTTCTCCGCTAGCGCAATTGCCTCTTCGCCATTGCTTGCTTCACCAACAACTTCGTATCCTGCTTCAACTAACATCTCAACCAGATCTAATCTAATTAGCGCTTCATCTTCGGCCACCAATATTCGACCGCGAGATTTTTCGGCGCTTGGTTGCGACTCTGGGTTCATGTGCCTCGAGTCGGATTTGAACCGACACTATGCAGTGTTTGAGACTGCCCTCTCTACCGTTGGAGTACCGAGGC
>JABMMO010000086.1 GCA_013205455.1 Actinomycetota bacterium | reverse complement strand
GTAAGCATCTCTTCCAATGGCGCATATAACTTCGATGTATTTGATCCACCGCATTACCGCGCTAGCAAAGCTGCGTTAGACACTTTAACTAAAGACCTCGCTCGTCGATATGCCAACGAGGGAATCTCGGTTAACTCAATCGCACCAGCAATGACTGAATCCCCGTTGTTTAGCGTTGTAAGTAAAGAGGTTTTAGAGAAAGCACTTGCGCAAATGCCGCGTGGTCACGCGATGAAACCATCCGAGATTGCAGCTTGGGTTGGTTTTTTAATCTCTCCCGCTGGCGATGTCTCAAGTGGAAATGTGATCATCCTTAACCAAGGACGGGATGTTCGTTAACGGTAAGACTCTGGTGCTTTCTTTAGCTCTTTCCATTGTTCTGGTCCATGTCCGTAAATAACAAAAGCGTTGCGATCCTTTGCTAATTTTAAGATTCGATGCGCAGTAGCTAACGCTTCTTCTGGATTTGTTGAATCAAGACAACCTTCGGCAACTTCACTCTCGCGCGAAATTGCATCGCTCGTAAGTAAAACCGATCCGGTCTCAGGCAAATCAATCAAGAGCGCCAACTCACCTGGGGTATGGCCAGGCGCATGCAAAACTTTAAAGCCGGGACCTAAATCAAAATCTTCATCAACCAAGATGTATTCGCTATCGGGCCATTCAAGTGGTTGTTTACCGCGCCAATAAATAGGTCTTGGCAATGCTCGCTCACCTGCCCCAATCAAAATGGGGACTCCGGGAAAAGCTCCGATATTTCCAACATGATCAATATGGGTATGCGAAATAATTAATAGATCTAAATCGGATTTACTAAACCCCATCTTTGCTAATTGCGCCTCAGGTTGGTTTTCATGAGTAAGTTCCAATACTTTCCCGAATTCGCCTAAGTTATCTTCGGCCGAAGCTACTTCAACATCATCTGCATACTTCTTAGCAAACCCAGTATCAAGTAATACTTTCTCACCGGCACTTGTCACAATTAAGAATCCGGGAATTCCAATTATGCGTCCGTTGGCATGGACCGTGAAAAGCCCAAAATCCAAAACAGTCAATGAAATCGGGTGACCTGATAACCGTTGCCTATTAACCATGAGGCTATTTCAGCATACTTTCCAATAACTGGTAAAACTTATGAAAATTCTTTACCCTTCAAGTGTGAGTGAAATCAAAATCTCGGTTCCGCCGCTAGCAAAACTCCAATCCAGATGGAGCGAGAAGTGGCGCGCATTCGATCCAGAGATTCTCCCGATGCCATTTGCAGTTATGGATTACGAACTAGCTGCGCCAATAAAAGCAACGCTCACCTCATTAATCGAAAATTCTGATGCCGGATATCTCGGCAAAATTCCAGAACTTCCCGAAGGTTTAGCGCACTTTGCAAAAGCAAGATGGGGATGGGATATCAATCCCGCCCAAGTAAAAATCGCCCCCGATGTTGGCGTCGGAGTTATCGAAATCGCACGTTTGGTTACAAAAGCTGGCGACAAAATATTGATTAATACACCGGTCTATTACAACTTCTATAATTGGATCACCGAACTCCATTGCACACTTGTAGATGCGCCATTAAAAGAAAATAATTTGCGGTATGAATTAGATTTTGCCGCTATCGAAGCAAGTTATGCCACCGGTGTTAAAGTTCACATTATTTGTAACCCACATAACCCGGTCGGCGCCCTCTTCACAAAAACCGAACTCGCTGAACTTGCAGAGTTAGCTAAAAAATATGGGGTATTAATCGCATCCGATGAAATCCATGCACCGCTGGTTTATCTAGAAAATACTTTCACGCCATTTCTTGCCGCATCCGAAACCGCACGTGAAGTAGGGATTGCATTTCTCTCTGCCACCAAAGCATTTAATATCGCCGGTTTAAAATGCGCCCAGATCGTCGCGCAAAGTGATCAAATGTTGAAAATCACTGAAAGCTTGCCGTTGGCCGTACATTCGCGTGCATCTCTATTTGGCGCAGTTGCATCATCAGTTGCCTATAAAGAGTGCGGGCCATGGCTAGATGCAGTACTAGTTGAATTAGATAGCTCGCGCAAGTATTTAACGGAATTAATCGATCAAACAAAGCTAAAGATCAAATATCGCGAACCGGATGCTAGCTACTTCGGGTGGTTAGACCTCAGAGAACTTCACTTAGAGGGGGATATCGCCAATCGCTTTATCTCCGAAGGAAAAATCGCAGTCGCTCCCGGTAACTACTACGGTCCATCTGGAACTGGTTTCATCCGGATAAATTTTGCAACTAGCCGTGAATTAATTGCCGAAGCAGTTACCCGAATTGCAAAAACTTTAAGTTAACTTCTTACCAATCGATTACTGCTTTATCTTCCCAGAGCGCTCCAGTTACATCACCAGCGCCAAATTCTCGAGTTGCTAACCAGATTGCAGTAGCTGCACCCTCCGCAGCACTTCGCGGCGCATCTGGGCCACCCATATCGGTTCGCGAATGATTAGGACAGATCGCATCAACCAATACTCCGCGTGAACCTAGCCCGGTTTCATGTGCAAGATTTCGAACCAAGGCATTTACGCCAGCTTTACTAATTCGATATGGCGCTAGCCCGCCCGTATTACCCGGCCCAGACATCCGCCCAAGGCATGCCGAATAAATAATTACACGCCCGTTTCGATTTTCAACCATTACCGGAGCTAGCCCATTTACTAGAGTAAAAACCGCATCCAAATTAATCGCAAGCACTCGCCGCCATTCCGCATCAGTTGTCTTTAACGTCTTCGACATTTTTTCGCTCATCACACCATGAGCTAACATTAAGATCTCAACAGTGCCAACACTTTGAATCTGCGCAATCACAGTTCGAGTTGCTTCACTATCTGCCAAATCAACCGGAAAGGTTTTAATCGCGATGTTAGGAAACTCATTCCCTAATTTCGCCGCTGCTTCCTGTAATCGGTCCGCATCTTTTGCTACCAGCGCTAAATCAAAGCCCGCCGCGCCTAATCCGCGTGCGCTCTCAAAACCCAAGCCTCGGCTTGCACCACTTACTACCGCTAACCCCATCGCGAGCCGTTACGAGATTAAGGTGTTAGCGAAGATTTGCCACGCAAGTGCAGACTTCGCAACAAGCGAGAGCGTGATGTAGGTGCGCTCGCCCCGCATGTACTCGCTCCACTTACCGACCTTTTTATATTGCAACCATTGCACTAGGGCGAATGAGTTGAAAAATACAAAGATAGTAAAGACGATTCCATAAACAAACGCTGGTGCCGTAGTTTCGCTCGCACCACCGATAGAGAAAACATAAAACATTAGTACTACCCAAGGCACAATCCCAGTTATACATCCAAATATAAACGGCAACCATCCGCCATTACCTGGGTTCTCGTACTTCTCTTGTAACCATCCGAATAAAATCATCGAAGCGTTTACACCAAAGATAGAGATGATTGCAGATATTTCAGAAACGCCAGTTACTTGAGCAATTAAAACAATCATCACCGACGAGCTAATCGAGTATTCGACCCATCGGAAGTAATTACGTTGCGCGGCAAGACCAGCGCTATAACGCGGGAAAAATTTCGGACTTGCCACAATAAAGTGCGCTAACGCCGATAACCCTAAGAAGATCGCAACAGTTAACCCGACTGGCGTGCTAAACAAAACTATCGGTGGTGCAAATGTTGATCCCGGTGGGCCTGACATGTAGGTCGCGGTAACCGGTAACGCAAAGTCATTGCTCAAGGCCAATACCGCGGCCATTGAAGCAGGTGCAAAATGCCAGCATAGATATTTGTC
>JABMMO010000085.1 GCA_013205455.1 Actinomycetota bacterium | reverse complement strand
GATGGGTAGCGCTCTCGGGAGATCCAAAAGATATTTACCGTACCGATAAAGCAGTCCTTGATTTATTTCCAGAAAATGAAGGGCTGAATCGTTGGATCACAATGGCGCAAGAGAAAGTTGCTTTCCAAGGTTTACCAGCTCGAATTTGTTGGTTGGGTTATGGCGAACGCGATAAAGCAGGTTTAGCTTTTAATGATTTAGTTGCTCGCGGTGAAGTTTCAGCGCCGATTGTAATTGGTCGCGATCACTTAGATTGCGGATCGGTTGCTTCGCCTTATCGTGAAACTGAATCGATGCTCGATGGCTCAGATGCAATTGCAGATTGGCCGCTATTGAATGCGATGATAAATATTTCCTCTGGCGCATCATGGGTTTCAATTCACCATGGCGGCGGCGTTGGAATTGGTCGCTCCATACATGCTGGCCAAGTTTCAGTTGCCGATGGCACAAAACTTGCGGCACAAAAATTGGAACGCGTGCTCACAAATGACCCAGGCATGGGCGTTATCCGTCACGCTGACGCAGGTTACGACATTGCCCTCAATACCGCCCGCAAAAAGCATGTGCATCTACCAATGTTAGATACTGAATAAATAATGACCCGCACGTTAGTTTCAAATATTGGTTTATTAGTTACTAATGATCCAACTCAAGATGGCACGCCACTTGGCCTTATAAAAGATGCAGCGCTGGTAATCGATAACGGCCTGATTTCATGGGTAGGTTCCAATAGCCAAGCAACAAAAAGTGATTTCGAAAATTCAATCGATGCAAACGGTAATTGCGTTATTCCTGGTTTTGTAGATAGTCACTCACATATCATTTTTGCCGGAGATCGGAGCGAAGAGTTTCGAGCCCGGATGAAAGGCGAGCAATATTCCGCAGGTGGCATTAAATCAACAGTCGCACTCACTCGCGCTGCGACAAATCAAGAGCTTCTTTCTAATGCGCATCGCATACTTGCCGAGGCTAATTCCACTGGGACAACGACTTTAGAGATCAAATCCGGATATGGCTTAACCGTAAAAGATGAAGCCAGGTCGCTAGAAATCGCTAGTTCCTTAACTGAAGAAACCACTTTTTTGGGTGCCCATGTAGTTCCGATTGAGTTTCAAAACGATCCAGATGGTTATGTTGATTTAGTGTGCGGTGAAATGCTGGATGCTGCGTTGCCACACGCAAAATGGATCGATGTTTTCTGCGATAAAGGGGCATTCACTCCAGATCAAAGTAGAAAGATATTGAAAGCGGGAATTGCAAAAGGTTTAAAGCCAAGATTGCATGCCAATCAATTAGAAGCAGGGGCTGGGATAGAGATTGGCGTTGAGCTCGATGCTGCATCGGTTGACCACATTAGCCACATCTCCGATAACGATATCTCTCTGCTCTCTGGTTCAAACACCGTCGCAACAATTCTGCCAGGCGCTGAATTTTCTACCCGTTCCAAATATTTCGATGTTAGACCGCTATTCGATGCAAAGTTAAATATTGCTCTAGCGAGTGATTGCAACCCAGGAAGTTCTTACACTTCCAATATGCAATTCATCATTGCACTTGCCGTCCGTGAATTTTTCTTCTCGCCAGAGCAAGCACTTTGGTCGGCAACTAAGGGCGGCGCAATGGCGCTTCGTCGAAATGACATCGGGTTTCTTGCCGTTGGCGCCAGCGCTGATTTTTCAATTTTGGAAACACTTTCTTATATTCATCTTGCATATCGTCCAGGCGTTCAACTAATAGAAGAGGTATGGCGACGTGGTAACAGAATCTAAATTTATTAATAATAAGAAAGAAGTTTTACTTGACGTAAACGGTGTAACTTTCGCCGACGTAATCGCAGTTGCTCGTCACAACGCAAAGGTATCGATTGCACCAACAGCAATCACCACCATGAACACTTCTCGTAAATACATTGAAGATTACGCTGCGGGTGGGGTACCGGTGTATGGAGTTTCAACTGGATTCGGAGCTCTTGCTAATTTACATATCGATGTTAAAGATCGAATCCAATTGCAGAAATCGCTAATTCGCTCACATGCTGCCGGAGTTGGCCCAGCAGTAGAACGCGAAGTTGTCCGCGCGTTGATGTTTTTACGCTTAAGAACAATGACTTCTGGCCGCACGGGTGTTCGCGTCGCTCTAGCTCAAACATATGTGGATTACTTAAACGCTGGCATCACACCTATCGTTCCCGAATTTGGGTCGCTTGGATGTAGCGGCGATTTAGCGCCACTTTCACATTGCGCGCTAGCCATGATGGGTGAAGGAAGCGTTCATGACAATTCTGGTAACAAAATGTCAGCGATAGCTGCGATGAAAGCAGCCGGAATTTCACCGATCGAACTCGAAGCTAAAGAGGGTTTAGCACTTATCAATGGCACCGATGGCATGCTCGGCATGTTAATTATGGCTTGCGCAGATTTATCAGATCTTTGCACCGTCGCGGACATTACCGCTGCGATGAGCATTGAGGGCTTACTTGGAACAGATCGAGTCTACGCACCAGAACTTCACGCGCCATTGCGGCCACAACTTGGTCAAGAAGTAAGCGCTGCTAATCTATTTGCGCTATTAAAGGACTCCGGAATAGTTGCATCGCACTTGAACGACACTTCCATGGTTCAAGATGCTTATTCACTTCGGTGCGCACCACAAGTCGCCGGCGCAGTTCGTGACACTATCGATCACGCGCTTACTATTGCTGGCCGCGAGTTGCAAAGCGCAATTGATAACCCAGTAGTACTTCCAGATGGCCGAGTCCAGTCAAATGGAAATTTCCACGGGGCACCCGTCGCATACGTTTTGGATTTT
>JABMMO010000084.1 GCA_013205455.1 Actinomycetota bacterium | reverse complement strand
GCGCTACACCAGCCGCTTGGCCGGTTGCCATCGCCGTTTTAACATTCAATTGCGAAAAAACTCGCTCCACGGCGATCACATCCGCTTATATTTTTTTATCCAAGTTATAAGTTCAACCTCTAATTGGAGCAATCTAGCTTCGAGCGGTGCTGTCACATCGGTGCGGATTACGCCTACTCCCACCATCTGCAAATTTTGATAATTGTCGCCATCGACTACTCCAATACCGCATCTGGTTAAACCAGGGTCAACTCCTAACACTCGCATGAATTGAGCCTAATAGGCGGTAGTGAATCGTTAGCCCAGGCTCGCCATTACTTCATCGGATACATCAAAATTTCCGTAAACATTCTGCACATCATCGAGGTCTTCAATTGCTTCAATCAATTCAAAAACTTTCTTAGCTGCTTCAGCGTCTAATGGAATTGAGAGGTTTGGTAAAAATGAAGTCTCGGCTGATTCGTATTCAACCTTATTATTTTGCAGAGCGGTACGAACCGTTATTAAATCACTAGGTTCGCAGACCACTTCGAATGATTCGCCAAGATCATTAACATCTTCAACGCCTGCTTCAAGAACAAACTCTAGGATCGCGTCTTCATTGAAACTCTGGGCTCCTTGAATTTTATTAACTATTACTACGCCTTTACGATTGAACATATATGAAACTGAGCCAGGATCTGCCATATTGCCACCGTTGCGGGTAACGGCTACGCGCACTTCCGAGGCCGCGCGGTTTCGGTTATCTGATAAACATTCAATAAGTAGCGCAACACCACTTGGTCCGTAACCCTCATACATAATAGTTTCCCAGGTTGCAGCACCAGCTTCCAAGCCTGCGCCGCGTTTAACGGCGCGATCAATATTGTCTGATGGCATTGAACTTTTTTTGGCTTTGGCTATTGCATCAAAAAGCGTTGGGTTGCCAACTACATCAGGGCCGCCAGTGCGAGCCGCAACTTCAATTCCCTTAATTAATTTTGCAAAATTCTTGGCACGTCTAGAATCTATGATTGCTTTTTTATGTTTAGTAGTTGCCCACTTGGAATGACCTGACATTTTTTCTCCTATTGCACAATCGCTTGCTGACAAACGCTATCAACAAAGTATTTATGGATTCTATTATCGCCAGTTAGTTCTGGGTGAAATGATGTTGCAAAAATTGAGCCTTGCCGTACCGCTACCGGATGCCCCTGCACTTGCGCTAATACCGCTACGCCGATGCCGACATTTTCCACCCATGGCGCTCTAATGAAAACTGCTCGCACCGGTGTTTGGGTCATGCCGTTGAAAGTTAAATCACTTTCAAACGAATCTACTTGTCGACCAAAAGCATTTCGTCGAACCGTCACATCAAGCCCACCAAAAGTTTCTTGGCCCACAATTGCATCTAGAACTTGATTCGCGAGCAAAATCATTCCGGCGCACGAACCGTAGGTGGGCATTCCATTTTTTATTCGAGCGCTAATTTCATCGAAAATACCAAACGTCCGAGCTAATTTTGCGATTGTTGTGGATTCACCGCCTGGAATTACTAACGCATCTACTCGCTCTAGCTCAGATGCTCGTCGCACAAGTGAGGCCGAAACTCCGCAATCACTTAACGATCGCGCATGTTCCCTAACATCACCTTGGAGCGCCAGAACTCCAATTCTCACTTATTACCAGCCCCGCTCCGCTAATCGGTGTGGCACTGGGATGTCCGCAACATTTATCCCAACCATCGCTTCACCTAAACCGCGCGAAACTTCGCCAACAACTTTTGGATCATCAAAGAAAGTGACCGCTTTGACAATTGCGGCGGCTCGTTGCTCTGGGTTACCAGATTTGAAAATTCCAGATCCAACGAAGACACCATCGGCGCCTAATTGCATCATCATCGCTGCATCTGCAGGAGTTGCAATGCCACCAGCAGTGAAAAGTACTACCGGCAGTTTCCCGGTAGCAGCAATCTCTTTAACTAATTCATAAGGTGCTTGCATCTCTTTAGCTGCAACATAAAGTTCATCTTCGCGTAGCGATGAAAGTCGACGAATCTCACCAGTGATCGCGCGCATATGAGTTGTGGCATTAGAAACATCGCCAGTACCAGCTTCGCCTTTAGAACGAATCATTGCGGCACCTTCGTTGATGCGACGCAGCGCTTCCCCGAGATTTGTTGCACCGCAAACGAATGGAACCGTAAAATTCCATTTATCAATATGGTTTGCGTAATCAGCAGGCGTTAAAACTTCAGACTCATCTATATAATCGACTCCGATGCTTTGCAAAATTTGGGCTTCAACGAAATGGCCAATTCGCGCTTTTGCCATTACCGGAATCGAAACTCTCGCCTGAATTGCTTCGATCATGTCGGGATCTGACATTCGAGATACGCCACCTTGGGCACGGATATCTGCGGGAATTCGTTCAAGCGCCATCACCGCAACTGCACCGGCATCTTCGGCTATCTTGGCTTGATCAACGTTAACAACATCCATAATCACGCCACCCTTAAGCATCTCTGCCATGCCGCGTTTTACCCGCGAGGTACCGGTGATATTTTCAGCCATTTTTTCTGCCTGCCTTCATGGATAGTTTTAGGTAGCGAAGTCTACTTTGTTGTTGCCGGAGATGCACTCGGAGATTTTGGCGTCAAATAGGTGAAAATGGGTTCTTGATCGGTTAAGGCAATCCAAAT
>JABMMO010000083.1 GCA_013205455.1 Actinomycetota bacterium | reverse complement strand
GCACTTGCTTATGCTGCTACCCGCGAACAATTTGATGGCCCTATTGCTCGTCATCAAATGACGCAAGCAAAGTTTGCTGCGATGGCAACCAGATTGAACACCGCGATGCTGCTAGCACTTCATATCGGAAAAATAAAAGATGTTGGTCAAGTCCAACCTCAACAAATAAGTATGGGTAAATATAACAATGCCATGGGCGCGCTTGAAATCGCACGTGAAGCGCGATCAATCCTTGGCGGCGCTGGCATCACCACTGAATATTCGGTTTTCCGACATATGGCCAATTTGGAAACCGTTTTAACTTATGAAGGAACCCATGAGATTCATTCGTTAGTAATTGGTGAAGCCCTTACCGGAATAGCGGCTTACCGCTAGTCATCAGCCCCAAGATCTGGTGCGCCTAGCCGATATGTAACTGGTGTTTCTGAGAAAATTATTGGGTTCGCAATTGTCTTACTTATTTTTCCTGATCGTGAATCGGTAATTCTTACTATGGGATCGAGTCCAATATCGGTGGCAAGTTTTACACCTTCCGCTATTGAATTAATCGGTCCAGCGGGTACGCCGAATGCAGCTAGCTTTTCCGTCCAAAAAGCAGCTGTTTCAGTCATGAATTTTTGATTTAAAAATTCGTTTAACGCGGTGCGATTTGCAACTCGCGCAGAATTACTTTCAAATCTAGAGTCAGTTGCAATATCTAGATTAAGCACTCTTGCAAGATCTACGAACTGGCGATCATTACCCACCGCGATAATTAAATACTGGTCCTTCGCTTTATAAACTTCATACGGAGCAATACTTGGATGCGCATTACCCATGGCTTTAGGTGTAACGCCAGCGCCCGCAAATGCCCCTGATTGATTTACCATCGCAGATAGCGCTGAACTTAATAAATTTACCGCTATTTTCTGACCAATACCGGTCTCAGCTCTACTAACTAAAGCCGCCGAAATGCCTAGCGCAGCATGTAACCCGGAAATTACATCCACTAGCGCAACCCCAACTTTAGTTGGTGATTCTGAATCCACTCCAGTAATACTCATTAGCCCACTCATGCCTTGCACCAACAGGTCATATCCAGGAAGTTTCTTAGCTAACTCACTTGTACCGAAGCCAGAAATGGAGCAATAGATCAATTTTGGGAATTTTTTATGTAACTCTTCATATCCAAAACCAAATTCTTCCATGGTACCAACCGTGAAATTCTCAATCAGCACATCACATTGTCCAATAATTTCTAACGCTTTGGCTTTTCCGGCCGCCGTAGATAAATCTGCAGTTACACCCAATTTATTTCGGTTAACAGATTGAAAATAAGTTGAAGTTCCATCTTCGTTAAATGGTGGTCCCCAAGTACGTGTGTCATCGCCGTCGACTGGCCGTTCAATTTTTATTACTTCTGCTCCCATATCGCCAAGCAACATGCTCGCGTATGGGCCCGCTAATACTCGCGAAAAATCCGCGATCTTAATTCCGGTCAGTGCTGTCATTTATTAAAGAAGTTCGCTTATTCCACTAATTAATCGATCGACATCTTCCCGGGTGCTGTAAGGAGCTAATCCAGCACGGATCGCACCGACATCCCCTAAGCCAAGTGATAAACAAGCTTCTAAACCGTAAAAATTAGAGGCTGGAGCGTTGACATTTTTTGAAGCTAAATGTTTATAAACATCGCTCGAATTTAAGCCATCAAAAGTAAAAAATGCGGTTGGCGTCCGGCGTGAAGCGTTGCTATAGACCTTAATTTTAGGCAATCCTCGTAATTTTTCATCCATATAATGGAAAAGTTCTTCTTCATAACGTTCCATCGCGATCATGGAGGCAACTATTTTTGCACGTCGAGTACCACTTTGATTAGGTATTACATCTGCGATGAAATCAATCGCTGCAGTTACTCCAGCCATAATTTCATATGGCAAAGTACCGAATTCAAAGCGTTCTGGAACTTCAGATGTGGCTGGTAAAAGTTTGTCGTTATTAAGGGTTCTTAGTAGCTCTGGCTCTGCAGCAATTGCCGCGCAATGTGGGCCGAATAATTTGTATGAAGAAAATCCATAAAAATCCGCACCTAAAGTTTTCATATCAATTGGCGTGTGTGGCGTTAAATGGACACCATCAACATAAAAAAGCGCACCAACTGCGTGCACTAATTTTGAGATTGCTGGAATATTTGGTCGCGTGCCCAGCACATTTGAGGCACCCGTTACTGCGACTAATTTTGTTTTTGAAGTTAGCAAGTTTCCGATAACTTCTGGGGCGAGTTCGCCAGTAGCGGTATCAATTTCCGCCCATTTAACAGTTGCCCCAACAGCTTCTGCTGCTTGCACCCATGGTCGAACATTTGAATCATGATCAAGGCGGGTGACAATAATTTCATCGCCAACTTGCCAAGATTTAGCTAAAGTTCTGGAGAAATCGTAAGTTATTTGAGTCCAACTGCGCCCGTAAACAACTCCAGCTGGATCGCAATTCAATAAATCTGCCACCGCGCTTCGGAAACCAAGAACTACCGAATCTGCATTTTGTTCAGCTTTAGTAGTTGTACCGCGATTAGAAATAGCCGATGTAATAGTTTTTGCCATTGCATCGCCAACTGACTTTGGAACTTGTGATCCACCAGGGCCATCAAAGAAAGCAGTTCCAGAATTAAGCGCTGGGAATTGGGCACGAATTAGGTTCACGTTGTAAGTCATGTCGGAAGTCATGTCGGAAGGCATAAGGTGGATTCTAGCCAGAGGTAGGGCAGTATTAGCGATGTGCATCTAACGCGACGAGAGTTAAACGGAATGCTCTTTGCGCTGGTTGCAGTATTTCTATTTTCACTCTCGCTTCCGATGACTAAATGGGCCTTGGAAAGTTTCAGTCCATATTTGACCGCAACTTCTCGTCCAATTCTCGCATCGATGATTGCGATTCCGTTGATGCTAGCTGCAAAAGTACCGGCGCTGCCGCGGGCCCTATGGAAACCAATGATCTACACGACTATTGGCGCTGCTTTTGCATGGCCAGTTTTGATTGCCTTAGCTCTGAATAGAACAACATCTGCTCACGTTGCTGTGATCGCCGCAATCATGCCGCTCACAACTGCGATCATGGCAGTCATACGTACCAACGAAAAAGTTAGTTGGCAATTTTGGTT
>JABMMO010000082.1 GCA_013205455.1 Actinomycetota bacterium | reverse complement strand
CACGTATGACAATGACAGATCCGATCGCAGACATGTTAAGTCGTCTGCGAAATGCAAACACTGCTTACCATGAGGTGGTATCAATGCCATCTTCATCGGTAAAAGTGCGAATCGCAGCAATCCTCCAACAAGAGGGTTACATCTCTGGTTACAAAGTTGAACAGAACTCCGAAGGTTTTGGAAAAACTTTAGTAATCGATTTGAAGTACGGTTCAAACCGCGAACGTTCGATTGCTGGACTTCGTCGCGTTAGCAAACCAGGACTTCGCGTTTACGCAAAATCAACTGGTCTTCCAAAAGTTCTGGGCGGACTCGGTGTTGCCATCATCTCAACTTCACAAGGTTTGCTGACTGATAAGCAAGCCAATAAGCAAGGCGTAGGCGGAGAAGTTCTCGCCTATGTATGGTGATCTGATGTCACGTATCGGTCGTATGCCAATCACGGTTCCATCTGGAGTTGAAATTTCTATTAGCGGTGCTGCAGTTGCAGTGAAAGGTCCGAAAGGAACGCTTTCACTAAACGTTGCAGAACCAATCACGGTTGCAAAAGAGTCTGACACAATCGTTTTGACTCGTCCAAATGATGAGCGCTCCGCTCGTTCACTTCACGGTCTATCTCGGACGCTAATTGCTAACATGATTGAAGGCGTAACCAAGGGTTACTCCAAGAAAATCATTATCACTGGCGTTGGTTACCGCGTTGCCGCAAAAGGTAAAGATCTTGAATTCGCACTTGGTTATAGCCATTCAATCGTGGTTCCAGCTCCAACGGGAATTACATTTGATGTCATTTCACAGACTGAATTCACCGTATCTGGTGTTGACAAGCAATTGGTCGGCGAAGTTACTGCAAAAATCCAAAAGCTACGTAAATCTGATCCTTATAAGGGCAAAGGTTTACATCTTGAAGGAGAACGCATTCGCCGTAAGCAAGGAAAGACAGGTAAGAAATAATGAATATCACAACTAAGATCGTTAAGGGTTCTGCAACAAATGCGCGAACCCGTCGTCACTTCCGGGTACGTAAGAAAGTATCAGGAACCACCGAGCGTCCACGTTTGGTAGTCACACGTTCTGCTCGTCACCTAGTAGCGCAAATTGTTGATGACAGTAAGGGTCACACAATTGCATCTGCGTCAACAATGGAAGCAGATCTTCGCGCCACTTCAGCAGATAAAACTAAAAAAGCTCGTACTGTCGGACAACTTGTTGCCGATCGTGCAAAAGCTCAAGGAATTAAGGCAGTTGTATTCGATCGCGGTGGTAACCGCTACACCGGTCGCATTGCTGCATTAGCTGATGGCGCTCGCGAGAATGGATTGGACTTCTAATGACACCTGTTGCACCAAAAACCGATACCGACGTAACGGCTAATAAGAAGCCAGACCGTCGTGAAAAGCGGGATCGTCGCGATGATCGTCAAGATAAGTCTCCATACATGGAACGCGTGGTTTTCATTAACCGCGTAGCAAAAGTTGTTCAAGGTGGACGTCGCTTCTCATTTACTGCACTTGTTGTAGTCGGAGATGGCAATGGCACACTTGGAATTGGTTACGGCAAAGCTAAGGAAGTTCCACAAGCGATTGCAAAAGCAATTGAAGAAGCAAAGAAATCTTTCTTCAAAGTGCCCCGCATCCAAGGAACAATTCCACACCCAGTACAAGGTGAAGCTTCTGCTGGCGTAGTTCTACTTCGCCCAGCTGCTCCTGGTACCGGTGTTATCGCTGGCGGACCAGTTCGTGCAGTTTTGGAGTGCGCTGGAATCTCAGATGTACTTTCGAAATCTCTTGGATCTAATAATCCAATCAACATGGTTCACGCAACCACAGCAGCGCTAAAGATGTTGGAACACCCAACTGCAATCGCAGCTCGTCGCGGACTACCACTAGAACACGTTGCACCTGCAGCACTTGCACGCGCATCCGCTCTAGTTTCCGAATCCAATTTCAAGTCAACTGGTGGAGGAAGATAATGCCAAGACTTAAAGTCACTCAAGTTCGTTCAAAAGTTGGTTACGCACCAGAACAACGCGACACACTTCGTTCGCTTGGTTTGAAGCGTATTGGTGATGTAGTGGTGAAAGAAGATCGCCCAGAAATTCGCGGCATGGTCTTCGCAGTTCGCCATCTCATTAAAGTTGAGGAGGTCGAATAACTATGGTGTTAAAAGTTCATCATCTTCGTCCAGCACCTGGTGCTAAGAAGGCAAGGACTCGTAAAGGTCGCGGTGAAGCCTCAAAAGGTAAAACTGCTGGCCGTGGTGGTAAAGGTACGCGCGCTCGAAACACAGTTCGAATTGGTTTCGAAGGCGGACAGATGCCATTGGTACAGCACCTTCCTAAACTTCGTGGTTTCAAAAACCCAGAGCGCGTGGAATACCAAGCAGTTAACGTCGCAACTATTAATGCGTTATTCCCTAAGGGTGGCAACGTTTCAGTAGCTGATCTCGTTAAAGCTGGCGCAGCGCGTAAAGGACTTCCAGTCAAAGTACTTGGAAATGGCGATATCTCGGTCAAAGTTGATATCACTGTCCATAAATTCTCAGCTTCGGCTAAAGATAAAGTCTCGGCTGCCGGCGGAAGTATTAAGGAACTCTAAACAATGCTGCAAGCATTTGGTAAAGCCTTTAAGACACCAGATCTACGTCGGAAGATTTTTTTCACAATGTCGATCATGGCTCTATTTCGGTTTGGCTCCATCGTTCCTACCCCAGGAGTTTCATATACCGCGGTACAGCGGTGTTTGAAACAGGTTGATACGGGTGGACTTTTTGGGCTTATCAATTTGTTTAGCGGCGGCGCACTTTTACAATTAAGCGTTTTTGCACTTGGCATCATGCCTTACATCACCTCTTCAATTATCGTGCAGTTATTAACTGTAGTAATTCCACGATTTGAAGCGTTGAAAAAAGAAGGCCAATCTGGAACTGCAAAGCTGACCCAGTACACCCGGTATCTAACAATCGGCTTAGCGGTATTACAATCAACTGGCTTAATTGCAGTCGCTCGTACCCCAGGTCGATTAATCAGCGGTTGTGCTGAAGCGATTATTCCGGATACATCATGGCAACGAATCATCACGATGATCTTCGTAATGACCGCTGGTACTGCAGTAATTATGTGGCTCGGCGAATTAATTACTGATCGCGGTATTGGTAACGGTATGTCAATTCTAATCTTTACTTCGATTGCTGCTGGATTCCCCGGACAACTTTGGGGCATCAAACTTGCTAAAGGCTGGCCGGCATTTCTATTCGTGATGGCTGTTGGTGTATTAATTGTTGCGATGGTTGTTTATGTCGAACAGGCACAACGTCGAATCCCAGTGCAATATGCGAAGCGCCAAATTGGCCGCAAATCATATGGCGGCACCAGCACTTATATTCCAATCAAAGTGAACCAAGCTGGCGTAATCCCAGTTATTTTCGCTTCTTCGTTGTTATATATTCCATCGCTGATTGTGAATTTCTCAAATAGCACATCAGGTTGGGCAATTTGGATTTCCCGTAACTTTGTTAAAGGTGATCACCCAGTTTATATCGCTACATATGCGTTATTAATTATTTTCTTCACATATTTCTATGTTGCGATCACATTCAACCCAGATGAAGTTGCCGAGAATATGAAGAAGTACGGCGGTTTCGTACCAGGCATTCGCGCCGGTCGACCAACTTCGGAATATCTGCAATATGTACTCT
>JABMMO010000081.1 GCA_013205455.1 Actinomycetota bacterium | reverse complement strand
GAGTAAATCAGATTGGTTGCGGTCGCCGAAGGAGAATGGGTGAATATATTTTGCGCTCACACTTTACCCTTTTCTGACTTTGGATTAAGTACAAGTGGAACGCCACGGAAAATTTGGGATGGTTCTCTGAGTAGTGGCTTAGCTTTCCCGCTAAAAACCGAGATGTAGTCGGTCTTGGTGTGCTTTTCAAACTCACCACGATTTTCATATAGTTCATAAAGATAGAAAATAGATGGATCTACTTCATCAACATAGATGACGAATTTTATTGAACCAGACTCGCCCCAAGTGTTTTCGCTATGCCTGATTAACGCCTCGCTAAATTCTGCGATTTTATCTTCCAGAACTTTGAAAACAACCATTACAGCAAATTTCACTTTCTCTCCCAGGCAATCTTGTTGATCATTGGTTTACTTTCAAAAATTCGCAGTAATTGCTCGGTAACTAGTTTCCTAGCTCTCGGATCAAAGGAGGTTGAATCGCCGCCAACATGCGGAACGATTAGAACATTCTTCTCGGACCATAATGGATGGCCGGCTGGTAGTGGCTCCGGGTCAGTAACATCTAAAGCGGCGTGAATCCGATCAGCTCTTAACGCCTCCAATAAATCATCGGTATTAATTACCGCCCCACGAGCGACGTTGATTATTAACGCGCCTGGCTTCATCAAATCAAATTTGTCTTTATTGAAGAGATTGCGAGTTGAATCAGTTAACGGAACAATCAAGACTACAACATCAATTTCCGGTAGATATTTATTGATCTCCGAAATTGGATACACATTATCGCGTGCAGTTTGCGCAAATCTCAAAATGTTAATTGGAAAATTGGCAATCAAATGTTCAAAAGTTTTTCCAATGGAGCCATAACCAACAATCGCCACAGTTTTATCAGCTAATGATCCAGTGCTTGTATGTTCCCATTTACCGGCAATTTGATTTTTTACATACTCTGGGATAAACCTTAATTTGGCAAGCATTAAAGCTAGTGCGAGTTCGGAAGTTGAATGATTATGAACACCCTTGGCATTAAATAACGCAAGCCCGGGTCGCAAATAAGCGATGGCATCGTCGTAGCCCGCATTAAGAAGTTGAACGATCTTCAAGTTTGGCATTTTTGGTATCCAAGTAAGAGCTGTCGCACCAGCCATATATTCCGGCACATAGAAAGTAATTTCGGAGAGTTCAGCTTCGCTTAAAGTAGCTAGTGGTTTACTGGTTAACTTAAATCCATTTGGAATGGTTAAATCCGGCCATTGGCACCAAATGGTCTGAGAAATATTAGTCATTGTGGCTCCAATTATTTGAAAACTTCTTTTTGGTGATTGCAAAAGTTGCGGCTTTTACTATTGATTCGGTATCAAGATTATTTATTCGATATAAATCGGGAATTGTGCCGGATTGTCCAAAAGCGTCAACACCTAATGCAATTTGGTATACGCCAAGAGCTGACCCAATCCAAGACATTGCATGTGAAGATGCATCATGAATTGAGACAATCGGATTTTTATTTGAAATTAACGTTTCTATAAAATTGGTGCCTTGTAAGTGATTAATATTTTGAATTGCGCTTTTCGCAGATTCCTGCCAATTTTGAAATACTCGACTTGGGCTGACTACATCAATTACATTAGCGATAATTCCTCTGCTTGCTAACTGCTGCGCAGCTAGTAGAACTTCAGGAATTACAACACCGGTTGAAACTAAATTGATTTCAGGTGCAAATTCCGATTCAATTCCTAATTCTTGCAGCGCAACCTTGCCGTCAATCAACTGATATGCGCCATTTAATACTTGATTTCGTAGGTTTTCATCGCCAATTCGTACCCTAGCTTTCTCAAATGGTTCTTGCACCACTGCCCTAGTTGAGAGCCGGAAGTAATAAACCAATTCCTTTTTATTCATTGAGTTGGTAGCCGCTACGTTCGAAATCGCGTTACATAACAGCCAATCTAACGCAGTTGCATACGAAGGTTCAATCAAAACCATACCTGGCAGTTCGATTCCCACCGATGCGGTGATCGAAGATTGATGCGCGCCGCCTTCAGGTGAAAGCGTTACTCCCGAAGGTGTACCGGCGACTATAAATCGAGAATCCGAGTAAACGCCGTGTATTAGCGAATCCAAACCACGAAGCACAAATGGATCATAAACGGTTCCGATTGGAATCAATTTTTGGCCGGAGTGCACATCTGATAACCCTAGGGCTCCTAAAAGCATAAATAGATTCATCTCACTTATACCGAGTTCGATATGTTGACCGGTTGGTCCCTCGGCCCATTTCAAAACTGGATCGACATTCCATGCACGTTTTTCAGATGGCGAATAAACACCGACTCGATTTATGAATCCGCCAAGATTTGTTGAGGTGGCGACATCGGGAGCGGTCGTAACAATATATTTTGCGAGCTCACGGTCTCGTGACAGGGTAGTTAAAATACGACCAAACGCTTCTTGCGTTGAATTGCTCGCTTTAAATTGTAATTCTGAAGTTTTAGGAATATTGCATGTAATCGCAGCTGCTTGGCTACTTATCCGTAGTTCATTTTGGCGGATTTCACAGATTTTGCCGAGCTCCGAGTTGGATTCAAACCGATTCCATTCTGTTTCTAGATCTAACGCCAATTCATTTCTAAATTCAGCGATCTGTGTGGAATTGAGTGCAGCGCTATGGTTTCTCGGATTACCAGCAAGCGGCAACCCCCAGCCTTTAACCGTGTAAGCAAAAATTACACTTGGTCGATCTGTAACTTTTTCACAGTTATTCAATTCTTCAAGCAGGGCAGCGAAATCATGGCCACCAAGATCAGTCACTATTCCAATTACTTCCTCATCACTCTTGCCCACAAAGAATTCTGCAACCGATTCGGATGCGCCATCAAGAAAGCGTGCTCTTGCGGCGGCTGGTTCTAAGCCAAAAATGGATTGATATTGCTCGTTTGGAATTTGATCAAGCCATTCTTGGAATGGCGCGCTATTTGGCTGCGCGAATGCGCTCTTTAATTTTTGACCATACTTAACTTCTGCGACATGCCAGCCTGCGGCTTCAAATTGTTGTCGCCATTGATGGATACGAACTCCGGGGATAACTCGATCGAGCGATTGCCGATTAAAATCAACTATCCAAAGTACATTTTCCAGATTTGTTGTAGCAGGGTCGGCTACAGCCTCCCAAATATTTCCTTCATCTAATTCGGCATCACCAATTAGTGCGATAAATTTTGATTTAGGGCGAGCGCCAAAATGTGAGTCTACGTAGCGTCGCGTTACGCCACTAAAAAGTGGCGCTGCCGCACCAAGCCCTACTGAGCCAGTTGAAAAATCTATTCGACCAGGGTCTTTAGTTCTTGATGGGTATGACTGCAGCCCGCCAAAGGAACGAAGTTTCGTTAAATAATCTTTATCTAAATTTCCTAATAAATAATTAATCGCATGTAAAATTGGTGATGCGTGCGGTTTCACACTTACTTGATCTTCAGCCTTCAAATATTTAAACCAAAGCGCAGTCATCACTGTAACTAGCGATGCACTAGAAGCTTGATGTCCACCAACTTTTATGCCGTCAACATTAGGTCTTTCATTATTCGCATAATCAATCATTCGAGTGGCTAGCCACAGGACTCTCCGCTGAATTTGCTCTAGATCAGCGTAATCTTTCGCCACTTTTGTTACATCCGTGAAAGTGCTTGTGCTGCATATTCATACGCGGCTGCGATACTTCCGGTAGAAACAATCTCTTGCTTCCATAAGGCACCGCCCAAACAGACTCCTTTTACGCCTAATTTTAAATATTCTTTAACTTCTTCTGGGGTAGCGCCACCGGAAACAACGATTGGTAAATCAGGAAGCGGTTCTAGAACGCTTCGCACATACTCCATGCCACCTACTGCCCAAATTGGAAATATCTTTACAGCAGTAG
>JABMMO010000080.1 GCA_013205455.1 Actinomycetota bacterium | reverse complement strand
TTCTCGATATACTTAAGCTCAGTTAAAACTGAAATTATCCGATCGAAAGTTTTCGGAATAACGTTAGTGCGCGATTCTATTCGTTTGATTAAACCCGCATTTTCCCGAAAGAGTCGGTCACCTTTCTCCGCGATCCGCGCGTGTGCTTCCCGCTCCGGACATTGGTGACATGGATCGGATTTCATTGCTTTACGGAGCACGGTAATCTCATCTTCGCTTCGCTTAAGAAATTCTTTTCGATTGCCACGATAATTGCGCCCTTGGGTAACCACTTCGCGTTCAATCGCTTTAATCTCTGCTCGATAAGACATATATCCGGCGAAATCGCCTAAGTGACATTCGGATTCGTTTTGGTATTGAGTGATCAATTTTTCACTTTTACCAATTTGTTTCGTTAACCCAACAACTGCACGATCTGCTTGAAATTGGGCGAATGAAGCCGCTAACGAACTTCGCGCAAGTTCGTGGTTGAACCGAGAAATCAAATTTGCACTCATATTATAAGTTGGCGCAAACGAAGACCGAAGTGGATAAGTTCTAGTGCTGGCTAGCCCAGCGGCTGTCCCAGAATCTACGGTTTCATTCCAGAGCACGACTGCATTTCCTTCAATATCGATACCGCGTCGACCCGCCCTACCTGTTAATTGGGTGTACTCCCCCGGCGTAATAGCTGCATGGGTTTCACCGTTCCATTTAGTTAGCTTTTCTAAAATTACGGTTCGGGCCGGCATATTTATACCCAGAGCTAAAGTTTCAGTCGCAAAGACGCATCTAATCAAACCTCTTTGAAAAAGTTCTTCAATAGTTTCTTTAAACATTGGCAGTAAGCCCGCATGATGTGCGGCAACTCCGCGTTCTAGTGAATCGCACCATTGATAAAAATCCAAAATTGCGTAATCTTCCTGAGGTAGTTCCGCCGTTTTTTGCGCAATAACTTCTTGAATTTCAGCTCGTTCTACGCTATTTGTCATCCGAAGATTTGCTTGGATACATGATCTGACGGCAGCATCGCATCCAACTCGTGAGAAAACAAAAAAGATCGCAGGTAGATAACCTTGACTTTCTAATTTCTCGATGATCTCGGGCTTAGTGATTTGTTTTTGACGATGAGATTTGTAATCTGAACCGTTCCAATTTCGTTGATTTGAGGAGCGGACATTGCGTTGTGATTCCTTCTCTATCCGTAAAATTTCTGGATTAACTCGACCATCGTCAACGAAGAGGTCCAATAGTCTGTTACCCATTAATACATGTTGATAAAGCGGGACCGGACGGATTTCGCTAACTACCACAGCGGTCTCGCCCCGGATCGTGTTCAACCATTCTCCGAACTCTTCTGCATTTGAAACCGTTGCGGATAGTGAGATGACTTGGATTCGCTCTGGTAGGTGAATGAGAATTTCTTCCCATACTGCACCACGAAACTTATCTGCGAGATAATGAACTTCGTCCATGACGACAAAACCTAAAGTTTCTAAAGTCTGCGATTGGGCATAGATCATGTTTCGCAGCACTTCAGTCGTCATAACAACAATTGCAGCTTCGCTATTTATTGATGAATCACCAGTGAGTAACCCGACTCTTTCTTCACCATAAACCGCCACTAATTCTTGAAATTTCTGATTCGACAGTGCCTTAATCGGCGTGGTGTAGAAGCATTTTGAACCCTGCTTAATCGCTAAATGTGCGGCAAATTCACCAACAATAGTTTTGCCAGCTCCGGTAGGTGCGGCCACCAAAACGCCTTTGCCAGATTCAATAGCGTGACAAGCGGTTACTTGAAATTCATCAAAGGGAAACTCATAGCCAGATTCAAATAATAGGGTAGCCGCGAATTTTTGACGATTTTTTGCAGCAACAAAACGCTCAGATGGCGTTTCCATTAAAGGTTTCGATGCCATGTAAGTAAAGCCTTTGGAACAACTTTGGCTGTTATAGGTAGCGGGCCCACGCGTTCGCCGTCGCTATACGCAATCGCATCGGCTTCGATTGAAATCTCACGGCAACGCCGAATTGTGACTGCGGGATGAGAGATATGTTTTCCAGAGAAAACTTTAGGAAAGACTTTGAGGAATTCTATTTTAGAAACTGGCGCCAGGATCATCACATCAAAAAGACCATCAGTTATGGAAGCTTCCGGACAAACTTGCATGCCACCACCGTATGAACTGCCATTTGCTACTGCAATCAACATGGCTTTTGATTCCAGCGGTTCTCCATCAACTGTGAATCTATAAACTCTGGGTTTAAATATCGGTAATTCAAGTGCAATTGCAACATTGTATTTCATTCGTCCGCGTATCAATGTAATACGGTTAGCGCGCTCGTTGACTATTGAATCAAAACCAGTACTCAAAACATCAGCAAAATATTCTCCGCCAGCAATTCCAAGATCGACCGCTTCGGCTGGCCTGGAAAATGAGTAATTCAATATTTCATCGGGGCTATTCAATGGCAATTTCTGGGCGCGTACAAAATCATTTCCGGTGCCTGCTGGAATAACTACTAATGGAATCTTGGATAGCGCTAATTTTTGAATGGTTAAGTGAACGGCACCATCGCCACCAACTAAAATTACTAGTTCGATATCGCCTTTGTTAAGTTCTGTATTTATTGAATCTTTAGTTGCGGCTGCAGAATCTTCGAGTATTTGATGAAATTTTAGGTTACGGTTATGTAGCAGCTCCGCTGTTCGTGCTCCTATCTTTTTCCCTTTGCCTCCGCCTGAGGCGGGGTTGATAACTAGGAGCGTACGTTTCATTTTTTGCTCTTTTTCGCAACCGATTTCTTCTTTACAACAGACTTCCTGACTTTGGTAACGGGTGTTGCGGGTTCCGTAAATTCCAAATCAGCTAGCGGAGTTGGTTCATCATCCAATATGGATGCGACGTCATCGGAGACGTATGGCTTGCGCTTTCGTCGCTTTTTATCAATTAAGAGCGCGATGCCGCCACTTCCAAAATAGAAAATTATAAGTGGCAGTGCTAGTAGACCCATAGTTATTGGATCTCCAGTTGGGGTGAATGCTGCGGTAAAAAGGCAGATTCCAAAAACCGCTACTCGCCATGGTTTCAAAATCCCTTTACCAGATAACACCCCAGCCAAACTAAGTGAAACCAGAAAGACTGGAAGTTCGAATGCAATTCCGAAGAGCAAAATCACGCGCATCACAAAATCTAAATAATCATCAAACTTTACTAAGTTTGATAGCGCATTTGGGGTGAACCCAAAAAGAACCTTGATCGCCATTGGCAATATTAGATAACCAAGTGTCGCGCCGCCTGCAAAAAATGGCGTAGCGCAAGCAATAAACAGAACTGAGTAGCGTCGTTCTTTTTTATGTAGGCCTGGCGCTACGAAAGCCCAAAGCTGATATATCCAAAATGGAGCCGCCAAGATAATGCCAGCTAAGAGTGCTACCTTGATCTGTAAATTTAGTGGTCCTAAAACGCCATTTATATATAAAGAACCGCACTGGGTTGCGCCGGCCAATTGCGCTTTTTTTAGGTCACATACCGGCTCTGCCAGCGTTGTAATAATTGGGTTATAGAGAATCCAACCGAGAATTGCGAAAACCAAAATGAAAAAAGTCGCTCGTACTATTCGCTTTCTGAACTCTCTTAAATGTTCTAACAACGGCATTCGGCCGTCAGCAGATAACGCCATTGCTAATATGCTCCGTTACCTAAATCGGTATTTCTTAGCGGAGGCCTACTTCTCAGCTGTTGGAGTGTCGCCTTTTTTATCTTCATCCTTATTCAACTCTTTAACTTCGCTCTTAAAGATTCGCAGCGATCGACCCAACGAGCGGGCTGAATCTGGTAAACGCTTAGCTCCGAAAAGTACGATTACAACTAAAAGCAGAATCAAAATATGTGATGGTTCGCGAAGAAACATTGCCCACCCTTTACTTATAACTATGCGAAGGGCTAAATCCCCTCGACGGTTGCGCTTACGCTACCCCAAAATCCGACATTTCGGAATGTGAACTCAAAAAATGACGTTTTTGACCTCAATAATTGGAGAGCGCGATCTTAGCTCGGCTAGCCACTTCGTGGGCGAATTCCACGGGGGCCAAAATCTTAATATGACCGGCATTTGCGAGCACATTTCGCAATATCCATTCACTATCCCAAACTTCAACGGATGCAATCATCGAAACTTGGTCAATTGCCACTATGCGATCTTGGATATTTTCAATGAAAGATAAAGCTGCTCGGTCGTACTTAAATTTAATTGTAACGATTGCGTTCCCAGGTAATAGAACAGGATTGGTATCTGAAATAGAATCAGGAAGGGTAACTGAAATTGGGTCGCAACTTAAAATCCGAGCGATCGCAAAAGTTCGATTTGCTCTGGATAAAAAACACCAAGTTAAAAGTAAAAATTCATCTCCCTGTTGAAAAACTTCTAATGGCAAAATTCTTCTAGTAGTGATTTCATCTTTTGAAGTATTTAAATAAGAAATATTAAGAGCAGTGCGGTTTTGCCGGGCCTTATTTATTGTTTCTATGTAAGGCAGATGTCGGTCATCAGCATAAAGAATTGCGTTTGCAGTGGCACTTTCTACTAGTTGCCTTAGCCGAATTTGTAGATCTTTTGCAAGTTGCTCTTTAACTGGATCCGTTATTTGGGTTCGTAGGACATCCAAACCCATTATGAGAATAGATAACTCTTCGCCATTAAGTTTTCTTGGCTTATCTAGATTTTGTGGTTCTCGCACTGTTACAAATCCATGTTCAAATGATAAATCTATTAACTCCAACGCAGTGTATTGCGGTAAACCGCACATAAATATCAGGTTTAAGTCTGCCAAAATTTCCTTTTCGGTAACACCAAATTCATTTGCTAGATCCGCGATGGCAATCCCTTGGTGCGAAAGAATAAATGGTATTAGATCGAGCAATCTAGCCGTCCGGGCTAATGGTTTATCCATTTTTTGCCATTTCTCGCAGCGACGCAATTACGGCAATTTTCAAATCTTCAGGTGAGATCACAACTACATCTGGGCCGTACCAGAGAATTTCTTGAATAGTCTGAGAGCGATTATTTTCGCTAAATTGGATCTCATCCCATTCCACATCGTGTTTAATTTTTTTGGATTTCTGGCGTAATCCGTGGCATCTTTCTTTACGGATTTGCAGAATTACCGGAGTTTGCGGTACATCTTGGAGCATTACTAAATGGCGCGAGATATCAAAATCTATCGGTAGTTTGAAAGCGCCAACTTTCCCACGCACTTTGCACTCAGGCGCGATTCGCGCGACTTTAAAAACACGAATGGCGTCTTTTGCAACATCTCGTCCAACTAAATACCACTGGCCACGCCAGGCTGCAATTCCGTATGGTTGAATTTCCCGCTCTTCTAATTGGTTTGATTGGTTTGGGTATTCAAAAACTAAGCTTTGCGCGGCGATGGTGGCGCTCCATAACAGTGAAAAATTTGAATTGCTGATTTTGATATGAAATGGCGCATCAACATAATTGGTCGCATCGTTTTCGATTCCAAGTGAGCGCAGTTTTCGAAGCGCACTCTGCGCCGAATTGGAGAAAGTCGCGTCTTGCCAAGTTTTTGCAGCGACAGCTAATAAGGAAAGTTCAGCGGGAGTTAAATTCTCCAGCGAAAGGGCATATTCGGTCTGTTTAATGCGGTAACCAGGTTCATCATCAAAAAATGGATCTAATCCCCCCACTTCTATGACAATACCAAGATTGCGTAAATCATCCTTATCGCGTTCAAACATCCGCTCCATAGCTTCTGCGTTTCCACTGTATCCAGCCACGATTGCGAATATTTGACTCTTCTTTATGTAACGCTGCGCGGCCAATAGCGCCATTGTGAGGTTTATTAAGCGTTCTGCTTTCTCAATAGGCATGAGGTAAGGCTACCGACCTTGCTAGGCTTTCCGCTCTGGCCGCTGAACTAACCGCAGAAAGATTGGTTGAAAATGAAGAAGTTGTTAGCTTTACCGTTAGCTTTAATTATTTCCACTTCATTAACTGCATGTAGCACCGACGGAGGAGTTGAAACCATGAGTGACAATCAGAGCAACAACAGTGCAACAGCTGGTCTTCCAGTAGTTACTGGCGCCGCTGGCGCGGAACCAATTATTACGCCACCTACCGGAACCGCACCTAGCGCTATCCAAACTCAGGATTTGATCATTGGCACCGGCGATGTTGTTCTAGCCACATCTACGTTGACAGTTCATTACGTATTGATGGCTTGGTCAACCGGACAAGTTGTTGAATCTTCTTGGAGTGGCGATCCAGCTACCTTTCCATTGAGCGGAGTAATAACTGGCTGGCAAGAAGGAATGCCAGGGATGAAAATCGGTGGTCGTCGATTATTAGTTCTGCCTCCGGATAAAGCCTATGGCGAAGCTGGTGGTGGATCGATTGGACCAAACGAAACCTTAATTTTCGTGGTCGATGTAATCGCTATTAGTTAAAAATTATTCGTCGTCAGTGGCGCCGTAAGCTCCTTTAGAGGGGCGGCGGCGCCGCTTTAGCGCCGTAGTGCCTTCTGCAACTTTTCGCGCAAAAATAATAAAGCCAGTATGTGCATTCATCTTGTGTTGTGGGCGAACCGCGAGCCCTTCGTGATGCCAACCCCGAATTAAACCTTCGAAACTTTCGGGTTCAGTAAAACGTTCATCAACTTTCAACGCCTCGGCTAATTTTGATAATTGGGTTGTAGTTGCGACATACGCGGCAAATACCCCACCTGGTTTCAAAACCTGTTGTGCCATTTCCACACATTCCCATGGCGCTAGCATGTCGAGAATCACTCGATCATAATCTGAACCATCTATCAAATCTTGCACTGCGCCAATGGAAAGCCGCCAATGCTTAGGTTTTTCGCCAAAATATGAAATTACATTTTTTTCGGCAATGGCTGCAAAATCTTCGCGTTTTTCAAATGAGTGCAGCAAACCATTAGCGCCAACGGCACGGAGCAATGAAATACTTAGCGCACCGCTACCTGCCCCAGCTTCCAATACTTTTGCGCCCGGGAAGACATCGGCATATCCGAGAATTAAGGCGGCATCTTTTGGATAAACAATCGTGGCACCTCTGGGCATTGAAAGTACGAAATCCGTTAATAACGGTCGGAAAGCTTGATATTTCGTGCCGGCATTTGTGGTAAATGTAGAACCTTCTGGCGCGCCAATCAAAGCTTCGTGTTCCAACCAGCCTTTATGGGTATGAAATTGTCCGCCTAACGCTAAATTGATTGAGTACAACTTTCCTTTTTCGTCGGTTAATTGCACGCGATCGCCAATCCGAAACGGGCCAGAAGGATTGAAGTTCATTGTGACACCATATCTTCACTGTTAAGCAAAAACTAATCTTCCATAAATATCTTGCAAATTTTTTACATTGATATCTCTTAAGGATGGCAGTACATGCAAACGCGGACTACTAGGTAGTTCCCTCAAATGTGAAAGTCCAATCACAGCTGCACCGCTGGCTATCGCGGCAGTAACTCCCACAAAGGAATCTTCCAAAATTAAACACTCTCGAATATCGACACCTAGGAATTCAGCCGCCTTGCAGTAACCTTCTGGCGAAGGTTTGCTCTCCGAAACATCGTCACAAGAGATCGTAGTTGCAAAACGTTCAAAACCAATCGAAGTTATTGCGGCATTTACTAGCGAACGCGAGCTGGCGGTGACCAAGGCCATTGGGATATTCGCTGCAAAACAGCCATCAAAAAGCGCCTTTGCACCATCAGTATAGGCAACACCCGCTGCTAATTTTATTTCCATCCGTGTTACTAAATTAGTTGCAAAAAATTCTTCCGTTTCTTGCTGATTAGTTTTATTGGCCATATATGCTGCGACGCGTGGCATTGGCCCACCTAAGCAAGCGATTTGATCGGTTTCATTCCAACTTGTATTGAATGTGGCCATTAATTCTTGCTCAGCTTCTACCCAAAGTGGTTCCGAATTGATCAGAGTGCCGTCCATATCCCAAAGGATTGCTTTAAAAGTTGTTAAATTTTCAAGTGGCATTGAAATATTTTGCTTCTGGATGATGCACGATAATCGCGGATGTTGATTGTTCCGGATGCAATTGAAATTCTTCGGAGAGTTCGACGCCAATTCGGCCGGGTTCTAGAAGTTCGCATAATTGTATTTGTTGCTCTAAATCTGGACAGGCTGGATAACCAAAGCTGTAACGGGATCCACGATATTCTTGATCTAAGATTCCGGCGAGCGTTTGACCGTCTTCGCCGCGATAACCTAATTCTTCGCGAATTCTGCCATGCCAATGTTCGGCAAGTGCTTCGGTTAATTGCACTGACAATCCGTGGAGTTCAAGGTATTCGCGGTACCGATTTTCCGCAAAAAGTTTACCGGTTGCAACGCTTACCGAATGGCCCATCGTAACAACGTGAAAACCCACCACATCGGTTTCACCAGAATCTTTTGACTTGAAGAAATCACTTAAGCAGAGTCTGCGATCGCGACTCTGTCTTGGAAAGGTAAAACGAACCCGCTCCTTACCAGCGTCAGTTCCTTCGTGATGCAAGATAATCAAATCATTACCTTCACTAACGCAAGGAAAATATCCATAAACAACCGCTGCGTTTAACCAACCGTGTGCTTGTACTTCATTCATCAAAGTCCGCAACCGTGGGCGTCCTTCATTTTCAACCATTAAATCGTATTCACCGCGCGCACCTTTAAGCCCCCATTGCCCAACAAAAAGTGCACGTTCGTCAATTGCACCGGCGTAATCTGCGAGTGCAATGCCTTTGATTACCCTACTTCCCCAAAATGGTGGTGTTGGTATTGGATTGTTGGCCGCTACATCGCTGCGATTAGTATCAATATCGGCACCGGTAGGTTGTATTTTTGCCGCACGAGTTCTTCGTTCTTTAAGTTCAGGTAATTTCGCATCTGGATCGCCGCGTTTAATCAACATCATGGTATCCATCAATTTTAAACCTTCGAATGCATCACGGGCATATCTAACTGTTCCAGGAAAAATAAGCGCTAAATCTTGTTCCACGAAAGTGCGAGTAAGCGCAGCTCCTCCTAAAATTACTGGCCATTTTTGCGCAAGTTTACGCGACTCCAATTCCAGTAAATTTTCTTTCATAATAACGGTGGATTTAACCAATAAGCCACTCATACCAATTACATCTACATTATTGGTTTCGGCCGCCTCAATTATTTGGTTTATCGTTTGCTTGATTCCGATATTGACAACGGTATAGCCATTATTGGTCAAAATAATATCAACTAAGTTTTTTCCAATATCGTGCACATCGCCTTTTACGGTTGCAATAAGCATGGTTCCACGCCCCGCATCATCCGTTTTTTCCATAAAAGGTTCCAAAATCGCAACCGCGTTTTTCATTACTTCTGCTGATTGGAGCACGAAAGGTAGTTGCATCTCGCCCTTGCCGAAAAGTTCGCCAACCGTTTTCATTCCCTCTAACAGATAATTATTTATTATCGAAAGTGGCGGAATCTTTTCAGCAAGCGCTTCCGTTAAATCTTCTTCCAGACCAACTTTTTCACCATCGATGATCCGGCGTGATAACCGTTCTCCCAGCGGCAGAGCTGCTAATTCTGCTGCTCGAGTTTGTCGATTGTTGGTAACTTCGACACCTTCGAATAGCTCTAAAAATTTCTGCAGTGGATCGTAGATGCAATTATCGCCTTCAAATATTCGTCGGTCATAAACCAAGTCGAGCGCGACTTCTAAATGCGCTGGATCAATTCGGGAGATTGGTGTGATTTTGGAGGGATGCACGATCGCTGAATCCAATCCAGCTTTAACGGCTTCCGCTAGGAAAACTGAATTGAGTACGATTCGAGAGGCTGGATTGAGTCCGAATGAAACATTGCTTACTCCTAGAGTTGTTTGCACATCCGGAAATTCGCTCTTTAAAGTTCTAATCGCATTGATAGTTTCAATGGCATCTTTGCGAGTTTCTTCTTGACCAGTTGCGATCGGAAAAGTTAAACAATCGATCATGATGTCACAGGTAGGAAGATCCCAAGTTTTATTAAGATCGTTGATTAAGCGGCGCGCAACTCGCACTTTCCATTCGGCACTTCTAGCTTGACCTTCTTCATCAATGGTCAGCGCAATTACACTTGCGCCATGTTCTTTGACGATCGGCATAATCCGAGCAAACCTTGAATCTGGGCCATCGCCATCTTCATAATTAACCGAATTGATAACGGAACGACCACCAAGATGTTCTAAGCCCGCTTTTATTACAGCGGGTTCAGTCGAGTCAAGCACAATCGGTAAAGTTGCACTGGTTGCTAATCGACTGGCAAGTTCTTTCATATCTTTGACGCCATCACGACCAACATAATCAACCGATAGATCCAACATATGAGCGCCATCTCGAATTTGATCGCGCGCAATTTCCATACACTCTTGCCAATCTTCGGCTAATAACGCATCTCGAAAAGCCCGTGAACCATTCGCGTTGGTTCGCTCCCCAATAGCCATATAAGTTAAATCTTGTCGGAATGGCACGAACTGATAAAGCGAAGAGGCGCCAGCTTCATTCTCTGGGTTCCGAGCAGTTATTTTTCGACCACTTAATAATTTCGAAACGGCTGCAAGGTGCTCCGGGGTCGTGCCACAGCAACCACCAATTAAGGAAACCCCATAATCTTCTACAAAAGTTTCCAGCGCTGCCGCCAATTCATTTGGCGATAACGGATAGAGCGCACCATTCGGCCCAAGGATTGGTAAACCCGCGTTCGGCATACAAGAAATTCCAACTGTTGCAGTTTTACTAAGAGTTCGTAGGTGTTCGCTCATTTCAGTAGGTCCCGTTGCACAATTCAAGCCAATAAAATCTATGCCTAACGGCGCTAGCGCATTTAGCGCTGCGCTTATCTCCGAACCGAGCAACATGGTTCCAGTTGTTTCGACAGTTACTTGGACAATCAAAAATACATCTCTTTCCGTGTTATCAATTATCGAACGTGCGCCATTTACTGCCGCCTTCGCTTGTAATAAATCTTGAGTAGTTTCGATTAGCAGCGCATCGCAGCCGCCGTCCACCAATCCTTGAGACGCTAGCGCATAAGCATCTTTTAGTTTTTGATATGTGGTGTGACCAAGAGTAGGTAGCTTTGTACCTGGTCCGAGCGATCCGAACACCCAACGTGGTGAAGTTGGCGTTGAAAAATCATCCGCAACTCTTCGTGCTATTTGAGCGCCCGCAAAAGCTAATTCATAAATTCGATCTTCTATTCCATATTCTGCGAGGTTGGCCCAGTTGGCACCGAAAGTATTGGTTTCAACCGCATCGACCCCAGCTTCGAAATATTTCTGATGAATTTCTGCCACTACTTCCGGCCTAGTTATATTCAAAATTTCATTGCAGCCTTCGTGATCTTGGAAATCAGCCATCGATGGATTTGCGGCTTGCAACATTGTTCCCATGGCGCCATCAACGATCACGACCTGGCTTTTAAGAGCGGTTCGCAGCGTTCCGGCGGTTTTGCTTAGTTTTAGAGCGCTCATTCGCCGAAGGTTATCGTAGGCTCGCCGTATGTACCTCTTTGAGAGCCGTTTTCCAATCCGCAATCCGGTGATCATTGCCGCATTTGAAGGATGGAACGATGCTGGTGAATCTGCTTCTGGGGCAATTGCGCATCTATTGTCGGAATGGGACCATCATTTAATCGGGGAATTTGAACCCGAAGATTTTTATGATTTCCAAGTTAATCGACCACAAGTCAAGGTTGACGAAAATATTCTGCGCGAAATTATTTGGCCCAACACCCAAATTTACGCAATTAGTACGCCACAACTTACCCACGATTTCATCATCGTAAGAGGGATGGAACCTTCAATGCGATGGCCCACTTTTGCTAAGGAACTACTCGACTTAGCAGATGATCATGAAGTTTCAATCTTCATAACGATGGGAGCGTTACTGGCAGATGTCCCACACTCTCGACCTATTTCAGTCAGCGGTAGTGGTGCGCATCCAGAAGTTGCCAAGCGATTAGGGGTCGAAATTTCTCGATACGAAGGACCAACTGGAATTATTGGAATTCTGCAAGATGCTTGCACCAAACGAGGCATAGATGCGGTTTCATTATGGGCAGCGGTTCCTCATTATTTTTCGCAACCACCATCGCCTAAAGCTTCGTTAGCTCTTATAAATGCGCTTGAAGATTTCCTGGAGATTTCAATACCGCAAGGTGACCTGCCAGAGTTAGCAAAGGAGTGGGAACGCGGCGTTGATGAGATGGCCAATGAAGATTCGGAAATCGGTGATTACGTTAAACAACTTGAGAACAGCAAAGATGCTGCGGATTTGCCTGAAGCTTCCGGAGATTCTATTGCCCGCGAGTTTGAAAGATTTTTAAGACGGCGAGAGGATGGCGCTTAAAAAGTTAGGCCAAGCAGCGCATCGAAAGCACGGGCAATCTCGCCAGAAGACCCACCAGTCTGACCCGCTTCAGTATCGAAACACCAACGGTCTACCAATTCGAAAACTTTAGGTGTATCCAAATCACTCGACAGCGCCGAAATTATTTCGTTAATTAGCGGTTTAGTTGGGGCAACTTCTTCGCGCGATAATGCGCTACGGATTCGCAATACTTTTTCTGCTGCCTGTGCCAATCCAGCACCACTCCACATTCGATCATTTCGATAACGATCTTGCATTAAATTGACCCGGATTACTACTGGATCAACGCCTTCAGCGAGCAATTTAGAAACAAAAACTAAGTTCCCTTTACTCTTGCTCATTTTTTCGCCAGCTAAACCGATCATTCCGGTATGGGTATAAATCTCCGCAAATTCTCGATTCACTAAATTTCTTCCCTGCACCCCACTCATGTAGTGATGTGGGAAGATCAAATCTGATCCTCCACCTTGAATCGTTAAAGTAAATTTCGGATTTCCGCTTGCATACTTCAGTGCAATCGCAGCGCACTCGATATGCCATCCCGGTCTGCCCGCTCCAAATGGTGATTCCCAGGCAGGTTCGTTTGGCCTTCCTTTAAGCCAAAGCAAGGTATCTAACGGATGCTTTTTACCAACTCGATCTGGATCACCACCGCGTTCTTTGAAAATACGGAGCGATTCTTCAAGTGAAAACGGTAAACCTTCTAGTGCGCCTGGGCACTCTGCGATTGAAAGGTATAAATCGCCGGCAATTTCGTAAGTTAAATTCGCCGCTTGAAAGACCGCAATCTGCTTAAAAACTTCGGTCATCGATTCGATTGCACCGATATATGAAGTTGGTGGCAAAACATGCAACGCAGTCATATCGGACCGGAATAGATCAATCTGGTCTTCCGCTAATTCGTGCCAATCTTGACCGTCTCGATTAGCTCGTTCCAGCAATGGATCATCGATATCGGTGATGTTTTCTATAAAATTAACGGTGGCTCCGGCTGATTTTAAATACCGGTGGATTAAATCAAATGTTATATACGTTGCAGCATGGCCACAGTGAGTTGAGTCGTAAGGCGTGATGCCACAAACGTAGATATCTATTGGAAATTCTTGGTTTACTCCTAGCAATTTCGCTGCATAGGTGGAGAAGAGACTGAGCTGCGGATAGTTGGCGGTTATCGGTGGGATATATAAGTCGGGCCAAGAACGCATTCCCGTACTCTACTTCAAGATTTATTAAATCGGCGGCCACGGAATAGCGGGCCATTCCCCATTTGGCTCGGGGAAACTACCAGCGCTAATAAGCGACGTAACTCTGGCAAATAACGCAGCTATCTCCATCTCGGTAATTAGATTCGCCAACGAAACTGTAATTCGTTCGCGTTCGGAAATGAATTTTTTCAATTTAACCACTTCGATTTCGGTGAAATTCATACCGCGCCATTGCCACAAAACTGTGCGTAACTTGTTCTCAGAATGTAACGAAACGCCATGGTCAATTCCAAACAAATTGTGCTCAGCATCCATAAGTAAATGCCCGATCTTACGATCGGTATTGTTAATAACTGCATCAAAAAGGGCAATCTCACGCAACCGTGGGTCATCTGTTTGCGAAAAGGCAATCAAATCGAATGATTCATCAATTTCAATCCACTGCTGTACCGCACCGATCCCATACGGACCGTCACGTAGCGTTGTGAAGGGCACTATGTTGAAACTTAGATATTTATTGATTTCATATGCGGCTACTTCACGGGAAGCTAGATCACCATCTGGAAAATCCCACAATGGCCGCTCCCCTGCAATTGGTTTGTAAATTATTGGGATCTCGTGCTCCCCGGTTTCGGAAGATACCGTTCCAAATAATGTGGCGTTAGAAGCATCGACCAACCTGCCTGAAATTGATATTTCCGAAGTGGTAATGCTCTCAACAATCGATGCTGCATCCAGGTCCAACATTAACGACGGTACCCGTTTGCTCTGGGACATAGATGCCCGTTTGGATCAATCGGTATTCCACAGAATGTACAAGGAGCTCGACCTGCCTCGATAACGGCCACGGTCCGGACAATGAATTCTTTTATTTGTGAAACCGATAATTTAACTCGCAGTAAATCCGGTCCTGCCAAATCATCATCTGGAATCAATTTTGGATCGCTATCCTCCGCTTCACCATCCGAACCATTCAATG
>JABMMO010000079.1 GCA_013205455.1 Actinomycetota bacterium | reverse complement strand
GCTTGTGATTATGCCCCAGTAGTTATGGCTAATTGGGAGTTTTATGACAACCAAACCGTGCAATCCGCAAAAGATTTAGTTGATAGCATGCGTAATGGAAATCCACTAGCACCAACTCGTGGACCAGATGGTTTACCAACTTGGCGGGAAAATTCGGCAGTACTAGCTGGTATAAGTGATGGTCGCTTTGGTGAAGGTGTCTCTGCTGGCGAACCTTCGCTGCTTGGATTAAAACTTTCAAAGGTGGTTAAGTAATGTCTAAATTAACGCCGGTCCTTTCCGCAAATTGGGATCAGAAAGATTCATTCACAATTGCGGGTTACAAACGAAATGGTGGCTACAAGGCGCTCGAAAAAGCGCTCGCCATGGAGCCAGATGCCGTAATTCAGAGCGTCAAAGACTCCGGATTACGTGGTCGTGGTGGTGCTGGTTTCCCTACTGGGATGAAGTGGGGTTTTATTCCACAAGGTGATAACAAAGAACATTACTTCGTAGTTAATGCCGATGAATCAGAGCCAGGCACTTGTAAAGATACGCCGCTCATGATGGCAAACCCGCATGTGTTAATTGAAGGAATAATTATTGGTTCCTACGCAATCCGCGCTAATCATGCATTCATTTATATCCGCGGCGAAGTTGCGCATGTAATTCGTAGAGTTCAGCAAGCAATCGAAGATGCATATAAAGCCGGCTACCTCGGCAAAAATATTTTAGGAAAAGGTTTTGATTTAGAATTAGTTCTACATGTTGGTGCTGGTGCATATATCTGCGGCGAAGAAACTGCGCTACTTGATTCACTCGAAGGTTTCCGCGGTCAACCAAGACTTCGGCCACCATTTCCAGCGATTGCTGGTTTATATGCGCGACCAACCATTGTAAATAACGTTGAAACCGTAGCATCGGTACCTTCTATTATTGAGAATGGACCTGAATGGTTCGCCGCGATCGGAACCGAGAAGTCAAAGGGTTACACCTTGTACTCACTTTCTGGCCATGTAAATAATCCTGGCCAATTCGAAGCGCCACTTGGAATCACACTTCGCGAAATATTAGAGCTGGCTGGCGGAATTCGAGATGGACATAAATTGAAATTCTGGACACCAGGTGGATCTTCGACACCGCTATTTACCGACGCACATTTAGATACCCCGTTAGATTACGAAGGCGTATCAGCTGCGGGTTCGATGCTCGGCACTAAAGCGTTACAAATTTTTGATGAAACAACTTGCATAGTCCGTGCAGTATTGCGTTGGACTGAATTTTATAAGCATGAATCTTGCGGAAAGTGCACACCCTGTCGTGAAGGCACGTGGTGGTTGGTGCAAATTCTCAAAGATTTAGAGCACGGTAAGGGCACTCCAGAAGATCTAGATAAGTTGCTCGACCTATGCGACAACATTATGGGACGCTCGTTTTGCGCTCTTGCTGATGGCGCTGCCAGCCCAATCATTTCTTCAATCCAGTACTTTAAAGATGAATACTTACAACATCTTGCAATTGGCGGATGCCCATTTGATGCTGAGGCTTCAACAAAATTTGTCACATCAAATGTTGGAGGTGCTAAGTAATGAGTACTCAAGAAGTTTCCGCTGATGTAACACTTGAATTAATTACGCTAACTATAGATGGTTTTGAAATAACAGTTCCTAAAGGAACACTAGTTATTCGCGCAGCCGAGAAACTTGGAATCCAAATTCCACGATTCTGCGACCATCCGCTGCTAGAACCAGTAGGAGCTTGTCGCCAATGCTTAGTTGATATTGAAATTAACGGTCGTAAATTTCCTAAGCCTCAAGCATCCTGCACAATCCCAGTGGAAACTGGAATGGTGGTAAATACTCAACTAACTTCTAACGTTGCAGATAAAGCGCAAAAAGGAATTATGGAATTCCTTCTAGTTAACCACCCACTTGATTGCGCAGTTTGCGATAAAGGCGGTGAATGCCCATTACAGAATCAAGCGATGAGCAATGGAAATGGCGAATCTCGTTTTGATGGTTATAAGCGAACCTTTGAAAAACCAATTAACATTTCATCCCAAGTACTTCTTGATCGTGAACGCTGCATTCTCTGCGCACGTTGCACACGCTTCTCCGAGGAAATCGCCGGCGATCCATTTATAACTTTGAATGACCGTGGCGCGCTCCAACAAGTTGGCATATATGAAGAGAAACCTTTCGATTCATACTTCTCTGGAAACACAGTCCAGATTTGCCCGGTCGGTGCGCTAACTGGAGCTTCTTATCGTTTCCGCGCTCGACCATTCGACTTAGTTTCAACGCCCTCGGCATGTGAACATTGCGCAAGTGGTTGCGATATGCGCACCGATGTTCGACGTGGAAAAACGCTACGCCGGCTTGCTGGCGATGATGCTCAAGTAAACGAAGAGTGGAACTGCGATAAAGGTCGTTGGGCATTTAAATATGTAACAGCAAGTGATCGTATTAAAACTCCGATGGTTCGTGGCTCTGATGGCCAATTACATGAAGCTTCATGGCCGGAAGCGTTAGCAACAGCGGCGGCTGGACTAAGCGTAAGTCGCGCAGCTGTACTTGTTGGCGGTCGTGCCACAGTTGAAGATGCTTATGGTTATAGCAAGTTTGCTCGAGTGGCTTTAAATACCAATGACATTGATTTCCGAGCTCGGGT
>JABMMO010000006.1 GCA_013205455.1 Actinomycetota bacterium | reverse complement strand
GCCCGAGCATTCATAGTTACATACATAGATGAGTAAAGCGCAACCGGTAAAACTGCTCGGGCAACTTCGCGCGCTACGCCCGCTTCTAACATTTTTTGGTAATTGCTATATGAAAGTAGATAACTCTCTTTCATTGCTTTCACTGTAATTTCATATTGCTCTGCGGTGCCATCAACAAATGTATACGCGCCAGTTTTGCCTACTTGTACAAGTTTGCGTTCTTTTGATGGCACATAAAAGACTGGACTTAGCTCGCGATATCGGCCACTCTCTTCGTTATAAGAAGCGATTCGGTGGCGCATAAATTCACGGAAAACAAAGATCGGCGCAGAGATAAAAAATGTCATTGAGGTATGTTCAAAGGGCGAGCCATGTCGCTCTCGCGCCAAATAATTAATTAATCCTGCAGATTTTGAAGGGTCCTGATTAATTTCATCTAACGAATTTTCTCCAGCGGTTGAGACACGGGCTGCCCAAATTACATCGGCATCACTTGCGCTTGCTTTAACCAATTCAACGGTGACGTCGTCACGGAAGATCGCTGCTTTATCGCTGTTTTCACTCACGAGCGTGACCCTATCTAGAGCAATGTCTAGATTCCGTGATTGATAAGGCAGAATGGCGCGCGTGTCATTATCTAAAGCGCAGGTATTCCGAGACTCAATGAGCGTTGCGCTCCCAGTCGGTACATATGGAATTGCTTTTGGCGCTACAGCAGTAGCTAACGGTTTCTCAGTCATACAAGCATCGCTATTTTCACTCTTACTTTTCTCCGGCGCATCACAATTTGCAGTTGTTGGCGTCATGGGCGCTGGCGGGAGTGCGTTGAGTGCCATCACTACGGGATCCCTACTTGGATTTCGTAATGGACTTTATTCAATGCGGATGAAACCAATCTTAAATGTTCAAGGAATTAGAAAAATTTTCGCAGCGCATATCACAATTGATGAATCAACTGGAGTTGCGATCTCACAAGAACCACGCGGTGAAGCGGCAATGCGGTATGGATTTTGGGCAACTGGAATCGGTGTATTTATATTTTGGAATCTATTTACGCTGCTAGGTGCTTTTGGAGCTCAAGCACTTGGTAACCCTTCTGCATGGGGTTTAGATGCTGCAGTGCCAGCCGCTTTCTTAGGATTAGTTTGGCCGCGGCTAATCGACAAGCAAAGTAAATTAATTGCTATCAGCGCAGTAGCGATGGCGCTAATACTTACTCCGGTTGCACCAGCTGGCGTTCCAATTATCGCAACAGTTTTACTTGCAATTTTCTTTGGCTGGAAACCAAAAGCATGAGTGCAATGTGGGTAGCAACTTTAGTGTCTAGTTTGATTTGTTATATTTTAAAATACCTTGGCTATGCAATTCCAGAATCATTTTTAGCTAATCCCCGAGTACAACGAATTAACACCTTGATCCCAATTGTTTTGCTTTCGGCCTTAGTTGGCGTCCAAGCAATCACAAATAAATCTGAAATTGTCTTTGACCAACGGATTGCAGGCGTTGCAGTTGCGGTAATCGCCCTTAAATTTAAGGCACCTTTTCCAGTAGTTATATTCTCGGCCGCGATCACTTCTGCAGCGATTTATAACTGGCTTTAAATAATTTTTAGCGCCTCAAGCTTTGCTTTTAAATCAATATCCGAAGGCTCGGTCATATGAGTTCCATCTGGAAATATTATGACTGGGATGGATCGCATTCCACCATTGATTTCAATAACTTTAGCGGCAGCTGCTTCATCGGCTTCAATATCAATGTAATTACACGCAACTTCTAATGAGTCAAGCAAACGTTTCGAACGAATGCAATCTCCGCACCAATCAGCGGTATACATAGTTATCATTTTTTACCTATCTTCTAGAGATCGAGAAAATTCTCGAGGCCAAAGGTTAAACCTGGGTGCGATCCAACTTTGCGAATTCCAAGAAGTACCCCAGGCATAAAACCAGTTCTATCAATTGAATCATGACGTATTGAAAGCGTCTCTCCTTGATCGCCAAGGATCACTTCTTGATGCGCGACTAACCCACGAAGTCGGACTGAATGGATTGCCACATCGCCAACTTTTGCACCTCGTGCGCCAGGAAGTGCAGATGTGGTTGCATCTGGCATCGGTGGCCGATTTGCAGCTTTGCGCGCGTCAGTAATTAGTTCCGCAGTTCTAGTTGCAGTTCCACTTGGCGCATCTGCCTTGTTTGGATGATGCAGCTCAATAATCTCTACCGATTCAAAATGTTTAGCTGCTTGCGCTGCAAATTGCATCATTAAGACTGCGCCAAGTCCAAAATTTGGGGCGATAAGCGCGCCGACTTTAGGGTTTTTCGCTAATAGCTCTTTTACTTTTGCAAGTTTCGCACTATCAAAACCGGTGGTGCCGACTACAACGTTAATCCCATTATTGATTGCATATTCAAGATTAGCCATTACTGAATCCGGATGCGTGAAATCGACTACAACTTCAGCGCCGCTCTTTTTTAAAGTTTCGATTGAGTCACCGAGATCCAGCGCTGCGACTAGTTCTAAATCAGCAGCTGCAGTTATTGTGGCAACGGTTTGCGTGCCCATCTTTCCGTTTGCACCGAGTACGCCAACTTTTATCATCGGATTGCCTTTTCAAATATTGAGCCGCTCTTATACGGTCCCACTACGGCAAGGGTAGGACTTTTGGTCAAGTACTCGCTGGCAACGGCGCGAATTTGTGCGCCGGATACGCTGGAAACTTCTTTTAAAATCTGATCGAAGCCTAGATTTTCGCCGTAAACCAACTCAGCTTTCCCAATCCGGCTCATCCGAGAGCCAGTATCTTCTTGACTCAAAACTAAACTTCCGCGAACTGCACCTTGCGCTCTAGCTAACTCTTCATGAGTTAGACCGTTATCTGCTACATCGTGCAAAACATCTCGAATAATTTTTACAACTTCGGTGGCTTTATTTGGATTACATCCTGCATAAAAACCAATGACACCTGAGCCAGCAAATTGTTGAGCATAGGAGTAAACCGAATATGCCAAGCCGCGTTTTTCCCGAATTTCCTGGAATAACCGAGATGACATGCCCCCGCCTAGCGCCGCAGATAAAACTCCCATTGTGAATCGACGGCTATCGTCGCGAGCTACCCCGGCCATGCCCATGAATAAATGGGCTTGCTCAGTTTTGCGATTTAAAATCCCAACATTTCCACCTTTTGGCGATTTAACTTTTGTATTACTGCGTAAGTTGTAATTAGATTTTGGAACGCTTAAAAAACCATCTCTAGATATTGCTTTTTCAACAAGTTCTACAACTTTCTTATGTTTCAAGTTACCAGCTACCGCAATGACTAAATCACTTGGCAGATAGCGCTTCTTGTAATAATTAAAGACGGAATTTCGCGACATTCCTTTGATTGAATCAACAGTTCCCAAAATTGGTCGGCCAAGTTGGGTATCACCATAATAAGTTTCGGCAAAGAGATCATGGATTAAATCACTTGGATCATCATCTCGCATTGATATTTCTTCCAAAACTACATTGCGTTCGGCATCAACATCTTCAGCCTTAACTAGAGATGAAGTAATCAAATCTGAAATTACATCGATCGCAAGTGGTAAATCGGTATCAATCACCCGCGCATAAAAACAGGTGTACTCCTTGCTGGTAAAGGCATTCATCTCGCCACCGACCGATTCAATCGCAGAGGAGATATCCATCGCGCTTCTAGTTTTCGTTGATTTGAATAATAAATGCTCAAGAAAATGTGAAGCTCCCGCGACAGATGGTGCTTCATCGCGAGAGCCAACATTTACCCAAATACCAAAAGCTGCGCTTCGTACTCCCACAACTTCTTCAGTGACAATACGTAAACCGCTCGCTAGAACGGTTTTGCGTACGGTCATGTTATGAAACGTTATTCAGCTTATGCTTCAGCAGCGTCATCAAGTACTGGTATTAACGAAAGCTTGCCCTTTGGGTCAATCTCGCCAATTTCGACATGTACTTTATCGCCGACGTTCATTACATCTTCCACGTTTTCAATGCGCTTGCCACCATGCATCTTGCGAATTTGCGAGATGTGGAGCAATCCATCTTTGCCTGGAAGCAACGAAACGAATGCGCCGAATGCAGCTAACTTCACGATAGTTCCATTAAAGCGTTCGCCAACTTCTGGCAACTTTGGATCAGCGATACCGATAATTAGAGCACGTGCCGCTTCCGCAGCAGTTCCATCGGTTGCACCGATATAAATAGTTCCATCATCTTCGATGCTGATTTCAGCGCCTGTATCCTCTTGGATCTGCTTAATGACTTTGCCCTTTGGACCAATCACTGCGCCGATCTGATCTACTGGAATCTGAATCGTGATGATGCGTGGTGCCAATGGATTAATTTCATCCGGTGCATCAATCGCTTCATTCATTACATCGAGAATGTGGAGTCGAGCTTCCTTGGCTTGGTGCAACGCACCTGCAAGAACGCTTGCTGGAATTCCATCTAATTTAGTATCTAGCTGAAGAGCAGTAATGAAATCTTTTGTACCAGCAACTTTGAAATCCATATCGCCGAATGCATCTTCTGCACCCAAGATATCGGTAAGTGCTACGTACTCAATTTTGCCATCTACATCATCTGAGATCAGACCCATCGCGATACCGGCGACTGGTGCACGAAGTGGCACACCTGCGTTAAGTAGCGACATGGTTGATGCACAAACTGAACCCATGGAAGTTGATCCATTTGATCCAAGCGCTTCCGATACTTGCCGAATTGCATATGGGAAATCAGAACGTGACGGCAGAACAGGTAACAACGCACGTTCTGCAAGTGCTCCATGTCCAATTTCGCGACGCTTTGGTGAACCAACGCGGCCAGTTTCGCCCACTGAATATGGTGGGAAGTTGTAGTTATGCATGTAACGCTTATGGTTTTCTGGATTCAACGTATCTAACTGTTGTTCCATCTTAAGCATATTTAGCGTTGTGACTCCAAGAATTTGTGTCTCGCCACGTTCGAAGAGAGCGGAACCGTGAACTCGAGGGATCACTTCAACTTCGGCTGTTAACGCGCGAATATCGCGAAGACCACGGCCATCGATACGGACCTTGTCACGAAGTACTCGTTGGCGAACCAACTTCTTTGTGACTGATCGAATTGCGGCTGGAATTTCTTTTTCGCGACCTTCAAAATCAGAAGTT
>JABMMO010000078.1 GCA_013205455.1 Actinomycetota bacterium | reverse complement strand
TGGCGGAATTGGCAGACGCGCTAGCTTGAGGTGTTAGTGCTCGAAAGGGCTTAGGGGTTCAAGTCCCCTCCAGGGCACGGTGAATTGCTTCGAGATTGCTTCGAGATTGATTCGCAACTAGGTTGATTAACGCTAAATTCAGCCAGTGAACTTAGAGATTGCAAAGAGCAGAATTTTAGATGTGGTTGATTATCCGAAAACCGGCATAACTTTTAAAGATATCACGCCGCTATTAGCCGATGCAGCCGCTTTCAACTATGTAATTACCGCGCTGGCTAAAAAATTAACGAAATTAGACATTGATGTTGTCGCTGGCGTAGAAGCACGTGGCTTTATCATCGGAGCTGCGCTAGCAAATCAATTACAGAAAGGCTTCATACCTATTCGTAAGCCTGGCAAACTCCCTCGCAAAACGATACGGCGCGAATATCAACTCGAATACGGAACCGATGCTCTTGAAGTCCATGATGACCTCCTTGCGAAGAATTCAAAAGTTCTGATCGTAGACGATGTATTAGCTACCGGCGGAACTGCGATCGCAGCCGGTCAATTGATTCTTGATTTAGAATCCGAAGTGGTTGGTTTTGCATTCCTGTTTGCAATCGAAGGCTTAGCGGGTCCGGATCGAATCAAAGCCGCAGGTTTTGCACCTGCCCTCGAAATTCTCTTCTAGCGCCGAATTATGCGGATTGTTCGCTTTAATGAGAAGATGAGAATATGGCAGAGTTAATTTATTACTGCGGCACAATGGATAGCGGCAAATCTACTTTGGCCTTACAAACTGCGCACAATCATCAGAGCAGAGGCCGCACTGGCTTGATTTTTACCTCGCAAGACCGCGCTGGAAAAGGCACAATCTCATCCAGGCTTGGCTTGAAATCTGAAGCAATCGAAGTTTCGATCGAATTAGATTTACATAGGTTCGTTGTGGAGGCGTTATCTCAAGGCAGGCGAATTGATTATGTAATTTGTGATGAGGCCCAGTTCTATCAACCGGAACAAATTGAACAACTTGCCAAGATTGCTGATGGTTTAGGAATAGATGTATTCGCTTTCGGGATTTTGACTGATTTTAGAACTAAATTATTTCCGGGCTCCGCACGGTTAGTGGAACTTGCTGATCGGGTTAATACTTTGCAAGTAGAAGCGCTCTGCTGGTGCGGGCAACGTGCTACGCATAATGCTCGGACCGTTGGCGGAACCATGGTGACCGAAGGTGCGCAAGTCCTGGTTGGCGATGTAACTGATAGCAACGAAGTTGCTTACGAGGTTCTATGCCGTCGCCACCACATGCGAAAAGTTACTGCCAAAGTTTCTAAAGCTGCGCATACATCGCCAGAACCATTACCTTTCAATTCATGATTACTTCTCGAGGCTATGCCGCGCTAACTGCTAAAGCTCCCCTAACGCCTTGGAAATTTGACCGGCGATCATTAGGCAACCGGGATGTAAAGATAGATATTCATTATTCGGGTATCTGTCATTCGGATATTCACCAAGCGCGCGAAGAGTGGGGCCAGGCAATATTTCCAATGGTTCCGGGGCATGAAATTGCCGGCATTGTTTCCGACGTTGGTAGTTCAGTAACAAAGTTCAAAATTGGTGATCCGATTGGGGTCGGAGTATTTGTGGATTCATGCCGCCATTGCGCCAGTTGTAAATCGGGCGATGAAAATTATTGCGAGAAAAATATGACTGCAACTTATAACGATCGCGAGCGTGACGGTATCACTCCTACCTATGGCGGCTATTCAAATAATTTTGTGGTTCAAGAAGATTATGCTGTTTTAATTCCAAAAAATTTAGAGTTATCTGGGGTGGCACCGCTCTTATGCGCGGGTATAACGCTCTACTCCCCGATGAAACATTGGAACGTAAATTCGAAATCCAATGTGGCGATCATGGGATTGGGCGGTCTGGGTCATATGGGTTTGAAATTCGCGAAAGCGTTAGGTGCGCGCGTCACCGTGCTTTCACATTCAGCCACTAAAGAAAAAGATGCATATCGAATGGGCGCTGACAATTTTCTGCTTTCAACCGATAGCGACGCCCTAGTAAAACTAAAAAGCTCTTTCGATCTAATTTTCAACACGGTTTCAGCGGAGCACGATATAAATATTTATCTAAACACCCTTAAATTAAATGGCACAGTAGTAATCATTGGATTGCCAGGGAAACCATTGTCGGTAAACGCTGGGATTCTCCTCGGTGCCAGACGAAGCATGGCAGGTTCACAGATTGGTGGAATGAAGGATTTGCAAGAAATGATTGATTTCTGTGGTGAGCAGAACATTCTTAGTGATGTTGAGATAGTCGAACCTGCATATATTAATGAAGCGTTTGCTAGAACAGTTGCGAGCGACGTCCGTTATCGTTTCGTGGTTGATGCCAGAAAATTTTAATGAAATTTGCTTTAAAGAAATTGATGGACCAAGAGCGCCATCAGTGGAGCTATTGCTAAAGCTGGTAGTAAATTCGCAACCGCGATATCTCTTATTTTTAATAGACGAAACGCAATCCCAAGCAGCATTACTCCGCCAACAGCGGTCATGGCAGCTATTTGGTAATCCATGAGTATGGAACCGAGCCCGAAGCCAAGTACCGTCCATAACCCTTGGTAGATGCCAACCGCCAGGGCCGAAACCGCTACTCCCCAACCAAGGGAGGCCGCAAATGCAATTGCAGCAAAAAAATCCAAAGTGCTTTTCAAAACCAATTGATCTATTCCGGTACCCATACCATCCGAGATGCTCCCCAGAATTGCCAGCGGACCGATCGCAAATATTAACGATGCGCTTACAAACCCATCCACAAAAGGGGACGCACCGCTCGGATCAAATTTTGATTTTAAAAACTCACCAGATTTTTCTAACCTTGATTCAATATTAAGGGCAGACCCTAAAATGGCACCTAGTAATAGCGTTGTTAAAACAGTTAATAAAGTCCAACCGGTTGGCACTGCGTTCTTAAAATTCGGATCCCAGATAGCGTAAATCGCGCTAGCGCCCGCAATCAGAGTGATGAAGCCAAGTACATCAGTTACTAAATTTCGAGTACTTTCCTTAAATTTCTTGCCAAGAAGGATTCCTAAAATAGAACCCGCGATTATTGCAACAATATTTACTATGGTTCCGAATCCTGGAAACATTATATGAACTTCACAATCGAGATAGCTCCCGCAATCAAGCAATAAATCGCAAATGGATAGAGCGTTTTGCTTTGAAACCACTTAACTAGAAACGAAATTGAAAAATAAGTAGCGCCAAACGAAACGATTGAACCGACAATAACTGGTCCCGCTAAATGACGGAGTTCCGGCGTGAATAGTTCTGGTAGTTTCAACAAACTTGCTCCCGCAATAACAGGTAGTGCCAGTAAAAACGCAAATTCAGCTGCAACGCTATGGTGCATTTTACGGATTAGCCCGGCGCTAATTGTGATACCAAAACGACTTATGCCAGCAAAAAGCGCCAAACATTGACCAAAACCCACGGCAAGTGCAGATACTGGCGTTATGTGATCGGCAATATTGTCGAACGCACTTTGCGACCCCACCAACGCTTTATTGTTTCGCGTTAGCCGCTCAACTAAAATCAAAATTGCGCCGTTGAGGGTTAAGAAAATAGCGCTAGGAAGTGGGTCGCCAAACAATTTTTGCAGTGGTTCTTCAAAAGTCAAACCCAGTACACCGACTGGGATGGTTGCAATTACTAGCATCAAAAATAATTTAGTATTGGGTGTTGAATAGTCGCGCTTACGAACGCTTTTTAAAGTTGCGCCGAACATGCTAAACCAACGTTTTCGAAAGACCAAGAAAAGCGCCAATGCGCTTGCTGCATGCAACGCAATCGTGACAGTTAAGTAAGGTGAAGCTGGGTCAGTTATAAAGCTGGCCCAATCACCACCGACCCAAGCTGGAATCAAAACCGCATGGCCTAAACTAGAAATGGGAAATAGTTCAGTTATTCCTTGAATTAATCCGGTTAAGATCGATTGTGCATAAGAAAGTTCCATTGCGTGAGGTTACCTAACTTCTTACTGAAAAATTCGTAGTAAGGTTCCTTAATGGCTAATAGTTTCGGTGAGTTCCTTAGGCCTCATCGGACTATCCCGAAAACACCCTGGAGCGCACCTTCGCGGTGGGCTATCTCACCTTTGCGCGTTTTAGTATTAGTGCTTGGCTTATTTGTTTTTGGATTAGGTGAAGCTTTTTTATTGCAATCTGGTATTGGCAATTCACCGTGGACCGTACTAGCCGAAGGAGTTTCATTACACTTTGCATTTCCAATCGGTGGCGTCACAGCTTTAATCAGCTGCGTTGTGCTTTTACTTTGGATCCCATTAAGAGAACGACCTGGATTTGGCACCATAATGAACATTTTCGTAATTGCTGCTGCCCTGCAGATTGGGATTGCAATTATCCCTCACCAAAATAATTATTTTATTGGTCTGGTTTTCGCACTTTTAGGAATTGGCTTAGTGGGGATCGGCAGCGGAATTTATATAACCTGCGGCCTGGGACCCGGTCCGCGCGATGGATTAATGACCGCGCTGCACAACAGAACTGGCATTCGAATTGGTCGCGTGCGGTTAGCCTTGGAAATCTCGGTTTTGACCGGAGGCTGGCTACTAGGTGGCACTGTAGGCGTCGGAACCGCGCTCTTTGCGCTCCTGATTGGGCAATCAATTGCGATTTGTTTCGGTGTCGTTTCCCGACTTACTTCGCGGTAGGGCGTACGGTTTAAACCTTCCCTCGGTCTGTGGACCGTCTCCGCACGGGGTCGCAAACACCCCCGACACCAAAACAGATGGAGGTAGGTCATGCTCGATAGTTATTTTAAAATCTCGCAACGTGGCTCAACCGTAGGACAAGAAGTACGTGGCGGAGTAGTTACTTTCTTCACGATGGCTTACATCGTGGCGCTAAATCCGCTAATTATTGGGTTAGCAAAAGATGGCGAAGGAAAGTTTCTTGGTGGCGGCGATGCGCCTAATCTCGCACTAGTTGCTGCTGCGACCGCTCTTGTCGCGGGCGTAATGTCAATTCTTATGGGTGCGGTGGCTAATTTCCCACTCGCACTTGCAACCGGACTTGGCTTAAATACCTTTGTTGCCGTAGGAATCGCATCACAGATGACGTGGGCAGATGCCATGGGCCTAGTAGTTCTCGAAGGTTTAATCATTACCGTTCTAGTACTTACTGGATTTCGAGTGGCAGTATTTAAAGCAGTACCTACGCAACTTAAAGTTGCGATCTCGGTAGGCATCGGACTATTCATCGCGTTAATTGGTTTGGTGGATGCAGGTTTCGTCCGTCGTACCGGTTCTGGTCCAGTCCCGGTCACCTTAGGTGATGGTGGCACATTAGTTGGTTGGCCAATAATAGTCTTTGCTTTTGGCCTGATTCTGACGATCGGTTTGATGGTGCGAAAAATTAAAGCTGCGATTCTTATCGGAATCGTAGTTTCCACAATTGCCGCAATCGCTATTGAATCATCATTTAAAATCGGTCCTAATTTCGATGGCGCAACTAGAACAGTAAATCCAAAAGGTTGGGGACTCAACGTTCCAGCCATGCCGGATTCTGTGGTAGCAACACCTGATTTTGGATTGCTCGGGCAGTTCAACCTCTTCGGTTCTTTCGAAAAAATCAGTTTAGTTTCTGCGCTGTTAATAATCTTCTCGCTTTTACTTGCAGACTTCTTTGACACCATGGGAACTATGACTGCGATCGGACAAGAGTCTGGTCTGGTTGATCGCGATGGCAACGTTCCAGGTGCGGAACGGATTCTGTTAGTTGATTCGCTCGCTGCAGCTGCAGGTGGCGCCGCTGGTGTTTCTTCCAACACTTCATACATTGAATCTGCTGCTGGCGTTGGTGAAGGCGCACGTACTGGGTTAGCTTCAATAGTTACCGGTATCTGCTTCTTGCTAACTACTTTCTTGGCACCTTTAGTTGCAATTATTCCTTACGAAGCTGCTACCCCAGCGTTAATCATTGTTGGTTTCTTAATGATGACTGGAATTAAGCAGATTGATTGGGACGATCTAGGAATAGCAATTCCAGCGTTCTTAACAATCATCTTGATGCCGTTTACTTACAATATTTCAGTAGGTATCGGTGCAGGTTTCGTTACATATGTAGTGATTCGGTTTATCCAAGGTCGTAAGAGTGAGATCCATCCGCTCTTGTTCTTGGTTTCCGGCCTATTTATGGTTTATTTCCTAGCGTCTCCAATCAATTCTTGGATCGGCTAGTAACGAGCAAATTGTTGGTAGAGATAGGGCCTGAGAAATCGGGCCCTATTTTATTTCAAAGAGCTTGCGCGAAGTAGCGGCCTCGGTTTATTTCTAATGAGATTGGAATTCCATAAAGCTCGGTTAGCGCTTCGGATGTTAAATTTTCCGTGATTATCCCTTGACGCATTACCTGCCCATTTTGCAACAACAACACATGTGTAGTACCTGCTGGAATCTCTTCGATGTGATGGGTGACTATTACAGTTGCTGGCGCGGTCGGTTCTGCCGCAAATTGTGAGATTCTTCGTAAAATATCTTCGCGGCCACCTAAATCTAATCCCGCAGCTGGTTCATCCAGAAGTAGTATTTCTGGATCTGACATAATCGAGCGGGCAATTTGAACTCGTTTCTTTTCACCTTCGCTTAGCGTTCCAAATAGCCGCTCACCTAATTCACGAACACCGAAGGTGGTTAATAAAGCTTTCGCTCTTGATTCATCCCATAAATCGTAAACTTCCTGCCATCGTTCCAACATCGCATACGAAGCGGTTAATACGGTGTCGATTACTTTCTCTTCTGGTGGCAACAAATCCATCATCGCGCTAGATGTGAAACCAACTCGATTGCGCAATTCGAAAACATCTACTTTGCCAAGTTCTTTGCCCAAAATACTGACTGTCCCAGAAGTCGGATGGGCTAAGGTCGCACACATTTGTAATAGCGTGGTTTTTCCCGCACCATTTGGGCCAAGAATTACCCAGCGCTGACCGGCCGAAACTTCCCAAGTGATTGGTCCCAAAATGTTTCGGTTACCTTTACGAACCGAAACATTTTGCAACGATAAAACAGCGCTCATAGGTGAGAAAGATACCGATAAACTCGGTGAGTGAGCGGACAAACACAGAAACGCCCGAGAGCTTCATTCACGGGTTTATTACTTTTCAGTGGCGTTGATCGGAGTGGGATTGCGGCTGGGATTTTCTCGGCCTTGTCACCATTCTCGGTAAAAATTATCGATTTAGAGCAGATCTTGATCGGTGATCGAACTATCTTCGCCATACTTATCGAATTAGATCCCGCACACGTTGATGCAATCGAAAAAGAATTGAGTATAGCGGCGGCCAGTTTAGATTTAGATTTTGCAGCGCAATTCACAGACCAAATCCATACTGCAGCAAAACTTTCTACCGCAAAAGTAATAATCGTTGGCAAAAATTTCAAGCCAGCCATACTCTTTGAGATTGCCGCCGCAATAACTTCCTTCGGTGCAAATATTGGCCGAATGGTCCGAATCGCCGCCGCTCCAGTACTAGCGCTCGAATTTCTAATCTCCATAAGAGGCTCCGAATTAGAAAATTTGCGCAAAGCGCTCGTTTTGGTTGGTAAAGCCAATAACGCGGCCATCTCACTTATTGAAAGTAGCGCTGCTTCTGGTTCTCGCAAACTAATTATTTTTGACGTAGATTCCACGCTAATTCAAGAAGAAGTTCTAGATCTATTGGCAGCGCGCGCTAATGTTTCCGAAGAAGTCTCCACTATTACCGCTGCTGCGATGCGTGGTGAGATAGATTTTACGAGTTCCTTAACCAAACGGGTTTCATTATTAGCTGGTCTAAGCGCTGATGATTTAATCACCGTTCGTTCCGAAATTCATCTATCTGATGGCGCTACAAATTTAATTAAATTTTTACAAAGCCAGGGCCATATCGTGGCCGCAGTATCTGGTGGTTTCGTAGATGTACTCGAACCATTAATGGCTGAAATAGGCATTACAAACTATCACGCGAATAAATTGGAAATTAT
>JABMMO010000077.1 GCA_013205455.1 Actinomycetota bacterium | reverse complement strand
TCCAATAACATTAGGAACCATTACCCAATCGGTCGCATCAATAAAAACTCGACGCATCCACTCTAAGAATTCTTGCGGATTAGTGCCAGCGATTAGTGCAAGATTGCTTAATAACATCAGACGCGGAATGTGGTGCACCCAGGCGCGTTCCTCAATATCTTGAACTGTTGACTTAATGCAATTCATTTTGGTCTTACTTGAATCGGTGAAGAGTGGCAATAATTTACGGTTAGCACCTAATTGATTGTTATCTTTAAACTCTGGTCCCAGAAACCAATACATTCCATTTACATATTCACGCCAGCCAATAATCTGACGGATAAAGGCTTCGGCGGATTCGATTTGAACTTTGCCTTTTTCAAATGCGATAAGGGCGGCATCGATAACCTCGCCAGGATGTAGCAGACCGTTATTTAAATACGGGCTTAAAAGAGAGTGATGTAGCGTCCAGCTATCTAAAGCCATTGCATCTTCATATGGCCCGAAATTTGCAAAGTGATTTTTTATAAAATAATTCAATTGTTTTAGCGCACCCTTGCGGGTCGTGGCCCAAGTTCGCTTCATTTCAATTCCAAGTTCGCTTGCAACTTGGGTATCTATCTCATCACGGTCATGTTCTAAGTAAGCGGGCCAGGTGTAATTCTTTGGTGGTGGTAAACGATTCTCTTTATCAAAGTTCCAAGCACCACCAACTGGATCTTTACCAGCCATTAAAATGTTTAGCCGCACCCGTTGTTTTCGATAAAAGTTCTCCATTAAAAATGTTTTTTGGCTATCTGCCCATAATTTAAAGTCACTTCTTGATGTAAGGAAGAAATCATTTGGGAGGTAGGTAGCCTCCAATTCACTAAGGTTTTTACTTAGGCGAAAGGAAGATTGTTCTGCGCAGATTAGGGGGGTATTTGGGTGGGATTTTTGAATCTCTTTTAATCCGGTCACCGTGTTTTTAGCTTTTAGGTATTTAACCTGGTAACCATCGCTTTCAAGTTCACTAGCAAAATGACGTGCTGCGGAGATTAAAAAGAAGAGCCGCTCAGGATGCCAGTCAGCGCCGGTAACCATCGCTTGGCTTTCGATTAAAACAATTAGATCCTCTTTTTTATCTGCCTCTTTTAGCACACCAAAACTTCTATGCAATTGGTCAAATGGAAGAAAACGGATCGACTTCACTTATTTGCCTGCTCCATAGAGCCATCTTAAATCAGGGTTTTACCTTTCGCTATGCGGGCATTTGCTAGGTAGATTAGCATTGTGGCACCTCTCGAAAAAGAGCCTAATCTTAAGGAGAGAAATTATGGATGAAAAAGGTTTATTGGAGTTATGGAATACCAAACGCACACAAGTAATCAGCGCTCAAATGGGGCCAACATTGATGCTAATTGGTGTGTTTGTGTTAGCTGCTTTTGGAAAATTCGAAACCGCATCTGATGGTGCAAAGTATCTAACGATTGGTGTTGCAGCAGCGACTGGGGTTTTGGCAATAATTTCGCAGTACGCAACTATTCGTGAGGCCGAAGCTCTTATTCTTGATTTGAAGAAGCTAGAAAAGCCTTCGCAATTAGCTCTAAAAATTTCACAATCGCGCGGATTATTATCGCTATCTGGTATTGCGATGGTTGGAATCGGAATTGCGATTTTTGCTCTTGTAGTTTGGGCTGTGCTCGGCTAAGACTGTGGCTAAGTTTGTAGTATTAATTTGCTTCATAGCGTTTGTGGCGACGTTACTTATTGCCTATGAGCGACCTAGTAGAGCGAAAAATAAAATAACGGGAAGAGGCGGGGACTTCGAATCTTGACCTTTTAGCGGTTGCGATGGGCCGACTTTGATAAAAAGATTGCAAAAACAAGTGCAACTACAATCAAAGAGTTCAGGCCCATCTCAAACACCGCTCGATTAAAGGCGGTATCGGTTTTGCTTGACTCAAGTGTTAACGAAGCGCCTACAGTTAAAATATGACGTACCGCCGCAATTACTCCGATGATAAGAAACTTATCAAGTTGATAGACACCATCGGTAAACCGGGAGATAACAGTGCGCAGAATTTCTAAGATAATTACAATGAAAAGAACATCGTTGACGCCTTGGATCATTCCGTTAGGAAAAAAGGGTTCGGTTCTGATCAAGCGCATCATGCTTTGATAAAAAGCACCTACTGAAATGGCAAAGAGAACGAAGGCTAGCGCTGCATGGAATATATCCTCGATGAGATCTACATATCGCAGGGGCAAAAATGAGGTCTCAATTCGAGCGACCTTCTTCGGTTTCTCTTCTGGTTTCGCCATAGTCAAGGTTACATCGCCCGCCAGATAATCGCGCGGTGAAGGGCTAACTTCATCCATCTAAAACTGGTTTAGTGGCGCCCGTCGCCTAGCTCTAGTACATCTTTAGCGGAGGGTTTCTCAATTTGTTCTTGATGAGACTTAGATGCATATTGTTGTAACTTTGCGCGCAGACCTTTTGGATTACGTACGCCAGCTTGATTTTCCTGGGCAATTTCTAGCGGCGGGAGTTGTTCATGTGCAGTGAGCGTCCATTTCTTTTCTGGTGAAAGTTCTTCATGTATTTCGATGAACTCACCATGAGGCAACATAACTAATCTGCCAGTTTCTTTACCATGTAAAACTAATTCACGATCTGAGCGTTGCAATGAAAGACAGATACGTTTAGTGATCACAAATGCAATTGGAGGCAGGACTAAAACACCAATGCGAGAGAACCACATGATTTGATTAATGGTCAAACCGAAGTGGGTGGCGAGTAAGTCGTTACCACCGTTTAGCAGTGTAACGAGAACGAAAGTTAGCGACATTGCACCTAACGCGGTCCGGTTTGGTGCGTTACGTGGTCGATCGAGAAGATGGTGTTCGCGTTTATCGCCAGTCATCCAACTTTCGATAAATGGATAGAGCGCCATGCCGGTAAATAAAATTCCGGGGATGATTAAGGCTGGAATTAAAATATTCCAAGAAATTGTGTGACCAAAGGCGTGAGTTTCAAGTGGTGGTGCCATTCGAACTAAGCCATCGAGCCATCCCATGTACCAATCTGGTTGCGAACCTGCGGTGATTTGGGCAGGGGTGTATGGACCAAAGAGCCAGATCGGGTTGATTGATGCAACCGCTCCTAAAAATGCGGTGAAACCAAAGACTATGAAGAAGAATCCACCGGCTTTTGCCATGTAGACCGGCATAAGTGGATATCCAACGACATTTTTCTCGGTTCTACCAGGGCCTGGGTATTGCGTGTGCTTTTGGTACCAGACCAACATCAAATGCGCAGTTATTAGCGCTAAGAAAATTCCTGGCAGCAAAAGAATATGCACGGTATAGATGCGCGGTATAAACACTTCACCGGGGAATGGGCCACCAAAAACAAAATAGGCAAGATAGGAACCAACCACTGGGATGGCTTGAATTATTGCTTCAGCGATTCGGATACCAGTGCCAGAGAGGAGATCATCTGGGAGCGAGTAACCGAGGAAGCCTTCAACGATACCAAGAGTTAATAATCCAATACCAAGAATCCAGTTGAACTCACGTGGTTTTCGAAATGCGCCAGTGAAGAAAACGCGGAGTAAATGAACCACGATTGCAACCATAAATAACAAAGCAGCCCAATGGTGAATTTGTCGCATCAATAAACCACCGCGAATATCAAAAGAGATGTGGAGAGTTGATGCGTATGCAGCGGACATCTTTAAACCAGAGAGTGGTTGGTAACTTCCTTCGTACTCTACTTCTTGCATTGAAGGGTCATACCAGAAGGTCAAGAAGGTTCCAGTTAGCAACAAGATTATAAAAGAGTAGAGCGCAATTTCACCAAGCATAAAGGACCAGTGATCCGGAAAAACTTTATTTAAATTTTTCTTCAACCATTTTGCCGCGCCAGTTCGTTCATCAACGTAATTGGCTACAGTGCCAGCAACTCTTTCAGATTTGCTCATGATGAATCACGCTCCCAAAAACTTGGTCCTACAGGTTCGGTAAATGGTTGCTTAGCAACTAAGTAACCTTCAGCATCAAGTGCTAACGCTAATTGTGGCAGAGGTCGAGCAGATGGGCCAAAGATAACTTTTGCAGCGCGAGTGACATCATATGTTGATTGGTGGCATGGACATAGGAGGTGTTTGGTTGTCTGCTCATAGAGCGCAACGGCACATCCCATGTGGGAACAAATTTTTGAGAATGCGATGATGCCTTCATGGGTCCAAGAAAGACGTTCAGCATCAAGTTGAAATTCTGCAGGACGGATCCGAATAAGTAGAACCGCATCTTTACCGATATCTTCTAATTTGCGTTCTTTGCCAGCCGGTAATTCTGGGAGTACTTGAGCGACTGCACCGATTTCTAAATCTGAGGGTTTAATCGGGCGATCACCTGGATCTGTAACTAAGCGAGTTCCAGCCTCCCAAGATGTTTTAGAAAAATCATCTTTAGGGAGTGGGCCTAAGTCGCGGAGAAGCAGCAGCGGTGTTAATCCGGAGAGACCAAGTGCAACTCCGAGAGTCCGTTTTATGATGGATCGACGACCAAGACCCGCAGCTGCTGCACCTTCTTTTACAGTTTTTACAAAATCTTCACGATCAACTTCTTCGGATCGCAATTCATGACGTTGGGCTACAACTTCATTATCTGGCATCAAAGTTTTAGCCCAATGAACTGCGCCCATACCAATGAAGAAGAGCGAAATTGCCATTCCAAGTCCTAGGAAAAGTTGCTTCGCATTTGAATTACCTAACACTGGCAAGAAAATAAAGATTTTTTCGGACATGAATGTGTAAGAGTAGATAAATAAAATTGTTCCAAGTGCAGAAATTATAAAAAGAATGCCAACTTGACGTTCGGCTTTCTTAGCGGCTTTCGGGTCCAAATCTGATTTGCGATGTAAGTGCGCCGGGATTCCAGGATCAGTTAATGGTGCAATTTCATTGGATTGGTTATCAGATGTCATTTGATCACTTTGCCTTTGCAGTTATCCATACAGCAACTCCAATTAAAGCCATGATCCCAAGTGACCATGAAAGTAACCCTTCGGTTACAGGTCCAGTTCTACCAAGTGATGCACCGCCAAGGTTAGGTTCGCTTTCAGCGGCTTTAATCCATTTGATAATTGAAAGTTTTTCAGCAGGCGTGATGATTTTGTCGGAGAAAACCGGCATTGATTGTGGGCCAGTTATAAGCGCTTCGTAAATATGTTTCGCTTCTACGCCCATCAAACTTGGTGCATATTTTCCTTGAGAAAGCGCACCACCTTGGCCAGCAAAGTTATGACACATTGAACAATTGCTTCTAAACAATTGGCCACCTTCGGCAGCATCGCCAGATCGTTCCCAGGCTAAATCTTCATTACGGATAGCGGCTGGACCAGGGGCGAGTGAAGCTACATAAGCTGCCAGTGCAGCAGTTTCGGCCTCGTTGTAAATGGGATCCTTTCGGGCAGCTTGCACGCTCATATCTGCCATCGGCATCCGGCCAGTTCCAACTTGGAAATCAACTGACGCAGCGCCAACTCCAATTAAGGACGGTGCAATTGCGCCACCTTCTAGGTTTAAACCATGACATGAAGAACATCCGCGAGCGAAGATTTCTTTTCCTTCAGCGATCAAAGTGGTTTTATCGTTACTCGGCGTTACAGCCTTAAATGTAGTTGCGCTGGCGACAGAGTAAGAAGTACCAAGCACAAAAAGCGCAGCGGCCAATAGCGCAGGACCAAAGAATTTAGATCGACGGTATCGCGAAATAAAATTCATTACCTTGCTTCCTACTTAATTAAGTAGATCGCCGAGAAGAGCGCGATCCAAACGATGTCGACGAAATGCCAGTAATAAGAAACCACAATTGCAGTAGTGGCTTGTTTATGGCCAAATTTTTGGGCTTTGAATACCCGAATCAAAACTATTAGGAACGCAATCAATCCGCCAGTTACGTGCATACCGTGGAAGCCAGTAGTTATGTAAAAAACTGAACCGTAGGCTTGCGCAGAAAGTGAAATTCCTTCTGAAACTAATTTCGCATATTCATAAACTTGGCCGCCGATGAAGAAAGCGCCCATTAAAAAAGTTAGTGCGAACCATTCCCGCAATCCCCATTTTTTAAATTGCCATAATGTGCCAGTTCGAGATGCTTGGAATCTTTCGGCTGCAAAAACGCCAAACTGACAAGTTACCGATGAAAGCACAAGAACGGTGGTGTTAACGGCGGCGAATGGAATGTTGAGCAGTGCCGTTGATTCAGCCCAAATTTTTGGGCCTTGCACCGAACGAGTTGTGAAATACATTGCGAAGAGCGCTGCAAAGAACATCAATTCACTGGAGAGCCAGACAATTGTTCCGACCGCCACAATATTTGGACGATTTACTTTTCTCGGCATTGAAGTCGGATTGGTAACGGTGCTGGACATGGAGGCAATTATTCCCGATTTGTACGGAAATACCGAGTTAAGGGGGCAGGGGGAAGCCCTTTTTCCCCGTAACTTTGGTGAAACGCATCACGCTTGGAATTGCGGGAGTAGCTAAAAAGAATTGATTTTGCTCGCTAAACTCGCGCTATGAAGACCGACCGGAACTTAACGATTGCGATTTATTCGGATGATGCCTCGGTTCGGAATTCGATTAAAAACGCCTTAGGGAAGCGAATTTCGATGGATTTGCCGGAACATAAAATAATGGAATTCGCCACCGGCGCTGCGGTCAAAAGCTATATCGATGATAAAAAACACGCTGATATTTACATCTTGGATGGCGAAGCAGTCCCAGAGGGTGGCTTGGGGTTAGCTCGTCAATTAAAAGATGAGTTATTTAATTGTCCACCGATATTGGTCATTACTGGGCGAGTTCAAGATGCGTGGTTAGCCGGGTGGTCGCGGGCTGATGGCGTGGTTACCCACCCGATTGATCCATTCACGATTGCAACCACAGTTGTAAATTTACTTAAAAATCAAGCAACTCTGCCAGCGTTGTAACGCCAAAACTTCCTAACCTTTCGAAGAGACCGTGTAGGACATCTACGGTGGCACGCGAATCATCGAGCGCGCGATGGTTTGGTTGTGAATCGGTTCCGTAATATCCGGCGAGCGTTTCTAATTTATTGTTTGGCACATCATCTTTAGTAAGAATTTTTCGAGCAAGGTAAGCCGTATCAATTACCGGAAATTCGGGCCAATCAAAAGCGGCGGCTGCAACAGCTGCTAATAAAAAACTCATATCAAATGGCGCGTTATGGGCGACTAAAACAGTTTCATCAGGGGAGCCGCAGAATTCTAAAAAGATCGGAACCACTTCATGAATCCAAGGTGACTCCATAACCATCGCATCGGATATTCCGGTGATGTTAGTTATCAATTCCGGAATCGGTGAACCGGGATTGATCAAGCTTTGGAACTCTGCAATAACTTTGCCACCAGAGACTTTTACTGCGCCAATTTCGGTAATGGCAGCGCCGCTAGCGGGTGACCATCCAGTTGTTTCTAAATCAACAACTACAAAAGTAGTTTCGGCGAGCGTGCGGTTATCTAATGGGAAACTCATCTTCGTAATCTACGGGCTAGATATGACATTTCACATTAGAGTGGCGACATGGCTACCGATAACGCACCCGCCGGATGGCTTACTGATTACGCCCATGATGGAAAAGGCAAGAATGGCAAAATCGGAATTATTTTCGTACATGGATTTACCGGATCGCCGGCATCGATGCGGCCCTGGGCTCATTATTTTCAAGAACTTGGCTACACCATCAGAGTGCCACGGATCCCGGGGCATGGCACAAAATGGGAAGATTTAAATCAGGTTAAATGGCAGGAATGGCCAGATCGCGTGCAAAGAGATATTGATGATCTCTCAAAAATTTGCGAAAAAATATTTATCTGTGGGCTCTCTATGGGTGGCGGAAATACGCTTTATGTCGCGGCTAAAAACCAAGGAAAGATTTCCGGAATCGTGTTAGTTAATCCGATGATTCATATCCCAGGTGTAAAAATTAAATTTGGGCGATTGTGGGCGAAATTAAAGGCTGCCATGCCATCGGTTGGTGACGATATTAAAAAACCTGGGGTAACAGAGTGGGGTTATGACGTTCTACCTACCGCTGGGGTTGTGCAACTTTATGAATTCTTGAAGAAATCTCGGAGCAACCTTGGTAACGTTAAAACTCCGCTTTTGCTCTTTCATAGCGTGGATGACCACACCTTAGCGGTAACAAACACCGAAATTATTATGGAAGAGATTGGTAGCATTGAGAAGAACAGAATTGAATTGTTGAATAGTTATCACGTCGCGACGATGGATTTTGATGCTGAAATTATTTTCGAAAATTCAAGAATTTTTGTGGAGCGTTTAAGTGGCTGAAAATCCATTTTTTGCCCGGAGCGTGCTGACTTACGAGTTGCCACCTTTCGCTGCAATCAAAGATGAGCACTATTTGCCAGCTTTTTATGAAGGTACCAAAGCTCAGCTTGCCGAAGTTGCAGCCATCATTGACGCAATCGAACCAACAACTTTTGAGAACACGATCGTTGCTTTAGAAATGAGCGGACAAATACTAGGTCGAGCGCTCAATGTTTTTTATAATAAATCTTCTAGCGATACTAGCGATTTGATTGATGAGATCGAAGCTGAGATTGCGCCCAAGTTGGCGGCCCATTCTGATGCGATCCAATTAAACCCAAAATTATTCGCAAAAATTAAATTCCTTTACGAAAACTGCAGTTCGCTTAATCTAAATAGTGAAGACAGCTGGTTGCTTGAAAAATATTATCGAGATTTAGTGCACGCGGGTGCTCATCTAAGTGAAGCAGAGCGGGTGCAATTAACTGGGATTAATGAAGAACTTTCAAAGTTACAGACCGCTTTTGGTAAGAACTTGTTAAATGACACTAATGACCTCGGGGTGATGGTTGAAAACCTAGCTGATCTAGATGGTTTAACTGCAACCGAAATCGCAACTGCAAGCAATGGCGCCAAAGACCGCGGACACGAAGGTAAATATTTATTAGCAATGGTGAATTTCACGGGTAATCCGCTTTTGACAACCCTTAAAAATCGGGAACTACGCAAAAAGATTATGGAGGCTTCGTTAGTCAAAGGAAACCGCAATAATGAGAAAGATACTAAAGCGCTTTTATTGCAAATGGTTAAGTTGCGTGCCGGTAGAGCAAAACTTTTCGGGGTAAGTTCTCATGCTGAATATGTCATACACGAACAAACCGCGGGCAGTCCGGCAAATGTACATAAAGTATTACGAGAGATTGCACCAGCCGCAGTCAAAAATGCACGTGCTGAGGGTGCGCAATTACAAGAAGCGATTATTTCTGATGGCCATGAATTTGAATTAGCGAGCTGGGATTGGGATATGTATTCCGAGAAAGTTCGACTCGCAAAACATAACGTTGATACTGCGGCAATGCGTCCTTATTTTGAGCTAGAACGAGTGTTGCACGATGGCGTCTTCTTTGCCGCAACGAAATTGTTTGGCATAACCTTCGAAGAGCGAAAAGATCTTGTTACTTATCATCCTGAAGCCCGGGCTTTTGAAGTTAAAAATGAAGATGGTTCGCCGCTTGGTTTATATATCGGCGATTTTTTCACAAGAGATTCAAAGCGTGGTGGCGCATGGATGAATAGTTTGGTTGATCAAAACACTTTACTAGGGCAATTGCCGGTAGTAGTAAACAATCTAAATATTCCTAAAC
>JABMMO010000076.1 GCA_013205455.1 Actinomycetota bacterium | reverse complement strand
TAACGGCTCGCCAAAATGAAAAATTAATCACAAATGATTCACTAGATGAAGCAATCGATCGCGTTATGGCTGGCCCACAGCGCAAGAGCCGATTAATGAGCGAAGAAGAACGAAGAGTTACGGCTTATCACGAAGGCGGTCACGCGTTAGTTGCATATGCGTTACCACACACCGATCCAGTTCATAAAATCACAATAATGCCGCGCGGTCATGCGCTCGGTTACACCATGGTTTTACCTGATAAAGATAAGTATTCAACAACCCGGAATCAAATGTTAGATCAATTGGCTTACACGATGGGTGGACGTGCAGCGGAAGAATTAGTCTTCCACGATCCAACAACTGGCGCATCTAACGATATTGAAAAAGCTACGGCGCTGGCTCGCGCCATGGTAACAATATATGGAATGACCGAACGTCTTGGTGCCATAAAATTAGGAAACTCCGAAGCTGCGCCATTTATGGGTCGTGACTACGGGCACCAACGTGATTATTCTGAAAGTATTGCTGGAATTGTCGATCAAGAAATCAGAAACTTGATTGAGAATGCACATCAAGAAGCATTTGAAGTGTTGGTACAAAATCGCGCAATACTTGACGAACTTGTTGAAGTATTGCTGGAAAAAGAAACCTTAAATAAAGAAGAGATTGCGGCAATTTTTAAAAGCGTAGTTGCTAAACCAAATCGTCCAGCTTGGACTGGGTCAGCGCTTCGCAAACCTTCGACTATTCCACCAGTATCAATGAAGCCTAAAGTGGAAAAAGTGAAGGAAGTTGTAGAAGTAAAAGAAGTTAAACCGCGGAAGAAGAAGAGTCCGAGCGCGTAATGAGTGAAATTAATGCATTTGGAATGGGTCCAAATGACGGCCGTGCCAAAGCCGAATTTGATCAAGCCCGAGCCGAACGTGCTGTTACTGAGTTATTAATCGCACTTGGTGAAGACCCAAATCGTGATGGGTTACGCGACACCCCAGCTCGAGTAGCGCGTGCATTAAAAGAAAACTTTGAAGGGCTTTGGCAAGATCCACGCGATGTACTTTCCACAACTTTTGATTTAGGTCATCGCGAACTAGTAATTGTTCGAGACATTGAGATTTTTTCCCATTGCGAACACCACCTAACGCCATTTCATGGCGTAGCGCACATCGGTTATATCCCTGGCGAAAGTGGGCGAATTACTGGACTCTCAAAACTTGCGAGATTAGTTGATTTATATTCCAGAAGGCCACAAGTTCAAGAACGACTTACTTCGCAAATCGCAGATTCAATGATGGAAATTTTAGAACCAGCTGGAGTGATTGTAATTATAGATTGCGAACACTTATGTATGTCGATGCGCGGTGTAAAAAAGACGCAAGCGCGAACCACAACTAGTGCAGTACGTGGTCAATTACGAGATCCGGCGACTCGTGCTGAAGCGATGTCTTTAATAACGACTAAGTAATAGCGCAATGAATACGAACCCAACAATTGTGATGGGAATTCTTAATATAACACCAGATTCATTTGCTGATGGTGGTCGGCATTTCAATTTTGCAGATGCGATTAAGCGTGGCGAAAATATGATCGCCGAAGGCGCAGAAATAATTGATGTTGGTGGTGAATCAACTCGCCCCGGCGCGGAAAGAATTACCGAAGCAGAAGAACGCAATCGAGTAATGCCAGTCATCGTTGAACTTAAGAAATTAGGTGCGGTGATAAGCATTGACACAATGCGTGCGAAAATAGCGAACGAAGCAATTCTGGCTGGCGCTACTTATATAAACGATGTCAGTGGTGGCTTAGCTGATCCCGATATGGTTAAAACGGTCGTAGCCAACCCACAAATTCAATATATTGCGATGCATTGGCGGGCGCACTCTAAAAACATGCAGGATTTAGCAGCTTACAAAGATGTAGTCCGAGAAGTTAAAGATGAGTTACAAGATCGAATTGATACCTTGATTTCTGCTGGTGCTGATCCGGATCAATTAATAATCGATCCGGGTTTAGGTTTTGCGAAAACCGGCGAACATAATTGGGAAATCCTCCGAAATCTAGATCGGCTGGCTTTACTTGGCTTCCCGATATTAATTGGCGCATCTCGCAAGAAATTTCTGGGTGAGTTGACTAAAACCACTAATTCGGATGATCGTGAAGCAGCTTCTATTGCAATTACTTCTTTAGTAGCGAAAACTGGCGTCTGGGGAGTTCGTACTCATTCTGTAAAACCACATAAAGATGCAATAGCAGCAGTAAGCGCAATGGAAAGAATCAAATGAGTGATCAAATTAAGATAACTGGCATATCTGGGTTTGGTTACCATGGTGCACTACAAAGCGAAAGAAGTGTCGGACAAAACTTTTCTGCGGATATAACAATTTTGCTAAGCACGCGCGCAGCAGGTGAATCAGATGATTTAACAAAGACGATAAATTATGCAGAAGTTGCTGAGTTAGTTCATGAATTCATAATCGGAGAATCGGTTCAATTACTTGAAACTCTTGCCGAGAAGATTGCTTCGGCCATACTTGCGGTTTATCAATTAGCTAATGAAGTACATGTAAC
>JABMMO010000075.1 GCA_013205455.1 Actinomycetota bacterium | reverse complement strand
TTATTGGGTTTGCACGATCTTGAAGAGCTACTCCGATCGCCGTAGCGCGAGCTAAATGGCCCATGCCAATACCGTTGCTAGTCGCAAGGATGATGGTTGGCTTTGCGTTACTGGCTTGCATGTGGCGAGAGTATCGGAAGCTATAAGTGAGTATCTAATAACGCCATGAGATACTTCCCAGATGAGCAATTCAAATGCTGGTGCATCCGTTGAGATAATTAGATTTCTAGAGTGGGATGAAACCGATGCTGCTGGGCACCACCATTACGCCAGCGTTTTCCGCTGGGTAGAAGAGTTAGAAGCAAAGCTTTATCGCGACCTGGGGCTTCCAGTAACGCTATTTGGACAGATTCCAAGAGTTAAAGTTCAAATGGAATATCGCCGTCGGATTTTCTTTGGGGAAGTTGTTAGAACCCAGCTAAATGTAATTCGAGTGGGCAATTCTTCGATGGAGCTAGATTTCAAAGCGTTTGTCGGCGATGAAATTGCAGCTGAAGGAAATTATATAATTGTGCATTCGCCAGATAAAGAAACCGGATCAAAGCCATGGCCAGCCGAATGGAAGAAAAAGTTCCTTAACGAATAATCTTTGCAACCATGGCGCCACTGCCGCCGCCAACGCCGCCACCTGGCCAAGTTCCAGAACCGCAAATAAATAGCCCGTCAATCGGTGTTCGATGTCGGTTCCAAGATGGAGTTGGGCGTAAGAAAAAGAATTGTGCTGGATGATGACTTCCGCCGAGTGAATCGCCTTTAATTAAGTTCACGTTATATCGCTCTAAATCAGTTGGAGTTAAAACTTTTCGAGAAAGAATTTTAGATTTAATTCCTGGCGCATAATTTTCAATAATTTCAATGATTCGATCCGCGTACTGTTCGCCAATTTGATCCCAAGTATTGCCAGAAATTTCACCGCGGGCGTCACCCTTGATATCAAGCGGTAGAACTCGTACTTGAATCCAAAGCACATGTTTTCCTGCTGGCGCTCGCGATGAATCGGTAACGGTTGGTTGTCCGATAACTAGTGCGGGCGAGCTTGGTAAAAGGCCGGCTGCAGCTTGGGTATATGTCATTGCTAAATCATCAATGTAAGGCGCAATATGAATGTAATTGAATTCTTTAGCTTGTGTAGCGCTCCAAGGTGGAAGGTCATCCATTGCAAGATGGATCATCATCGTGGATAAACCAGGACGGAATTTCTTCACTTCTGCAACGTTTTGAGAACTCGATATCTTTGAATTTAAGAGCTCAGGAATTAGAGCTGGGTTTACATTTGCAATAATATTTTTTGCATTAAATACGGCACCATCTGCAGTTCTGACCCCAATTGCTTTCTCATTCTCCGTAATAATCTCAACGACCTTTGAACTAACTTTTATAGTTCCGCCATTTTCTGTAATTACACTAGTTAATGATTTAACCAGAGTATCTGCGCCACCTTTACCTAAAACCATTCCGAACTCTTGTCCGCCAATAGATTCCAAGAATGAGAAGAGCGCTCCACCAGAAATGTCTGGACCGTAATCTAAATGCATTCCCCAGATCGCGGCTAGCGCTTTGGTTTCTGGATGCACAAAATATTCTTCGGTAAAAGCTCTTGATGATTGCAGCAGCAATCTAATTAATTGAAATAACCCGGTTGTACCTAATGCGCGCCAAGTTTTAAAAATTGATTTAGCAGCAGCAAAAGATGGTAACTCTGCACCCAAGAGCGGGAAGAGGTGTGGTGCAAATTTTCCAAGGAGAGCCGTTAAAGCTTGCCATGATTCAACATCGTTCGGTGCAACTTTTCTAAGAGTGGCAATATTTGTTTCACGGTCCATCACGATCCCAAGTGATTTACCATCTGGAAAGAGCGATATAAATGGTTTGCTAGAAGGAACAAATTCCAACCCATTACGGATTAGATCATCTTTAAGTGCGGCCATAATTGGGCCGCCCGCAAAAAGACTTAAATTTGTAGCAAATAAATCGTGTTTAAAACCAGGCAGCGTTACTTCTTCGGTACGAACTGCGCCACCACAACAATCGTTAGATTCGAGAACTAAAACTCGCTTACCGCGCTTAGCTAAAAGAGCTGCCGAGCTGAGTCCGTTTACGCCAGACCCAATAACGATTACATCGAAATTACTCATTTGCCGATCCTCTCACGCGTGCTAAGTCATTTCAATAATTTGCCATTCTGGACTATCTATGAAAAATAGACTTAGATTTCAACACCAAGTCGCGGGGAGAATTCAAATGAACCAGAAAAGTTATGACGCAATAGTTGTCGGCAGCGGAATAAACGCGCTGGTAGCTGGAGCAGTGTTATCCAAATCTGGTTGGAAAGTTTTACTTTGTGAGCGAAATAACGTTGCTGGTGGTGCAATTCGAACCGAAGCCGCAACTCTTTCTGGGTATACCCACGAATTACTTTCAAGTTGGCATCCGTTATTTGTCGGCGGACCTGCATATGCCGAACTAGCCGAAGAACTTACAAAACGTGGAGTTATATATAAAAACACAACATCACCAACTGGTGTTGTTTGTAGCGCCGGTACCGCAATTCTTTCAACCGACCCTGTAGAGACTGCAAAAGAGATGGACCGCTTAGGCGATGGCGC
>JABMMO010000074.1 GCA_013205455.1 Actinomycetota bacterium | reverse complement strand
TTTCACCAGCAGTTGTGACCCAAGCATTATGCATCCAAGTATTTGCAAAGCTATATCCGGCTGCTACTGATTGGGCAATCTCGTTTTCATGGTGAGGGAAAATTAAATCTAAACCGCCGCCATGAATATCAAAGCTTTCACCTAAATAAGCTTGGGCCATTGCAGAACATTCCAAATGCCAACCTGGTCGGCCAGCGCCCCACGGGGTTGGCCAAGAAGGCTCTCCCGGTTTAGCTGCTTTCCAAAGTGCAAAATCACGCAAATCGCGCTTATTTGTTTCATCCGCATCGCCAGCTGGCAACAAGTCATCTAGTTTTTGATTGGAAAGTGTTAAATAACGCTTCAATTTGCGGACTTCCAAATAAACATCGCCATTTCCTGGGGCATATGCCGATCCATTTGAAATTAAAATTTCCATCAGTTCAATCATTTGAGTTATATGACCAGTTGCGCGCGGCTCATAAGTAGGCGGCAATACATTAAGCGCCGCATAAGCATCGCTAAATGCGCGCTCGTACTTCATTGCTACAGCCCACCATGGGGTTTTTTCTACAATCGCTTTCTGTAAAATTTTGTCATCAATGTCGGTCACATTTCTTACAAAAGTTACGTTATTTCCGGAAGCAATTAACCAGCGCCTTAAAATATCGAAGTTAACGCCGCTTCTAATATGTCCAATATGCGGTGCAGCTTGCACGGTAGCGCCACATAAATAAATTGATACTTCGCCCTTTTTAATCGCCGTAAAATCGCGAACAGTGCGCGTCGCAGTATCGTAAAGTTTCAAAGCGCTCATTGTCGTATTCTAATTCCCTGCTGTTGATAACTTATAAACCAACGCAATTGCAATCGCTGATATTCCTTTTCCTTCACCGGTAAATCCAAGGCCGTCAGTGCTTGTTGCTGAAACTGAAACCGTCGCACCGTTTAACGCCTGCGAAAGCTTTGCAATTGCTGCGCTTCTTCGTGGCCCAATTTTTGGTCGATTTCCAACAATTTGTACTGAAACATTTGCAATGCCAAATCCAGCTTCTGTAACTCGTTCGAGCGTTTCACTCAACAAAGTTTCACCTGAAGCACCAGCATATTTTGGATCCGAAGTTCCAAAATTAGAACCTAGGTCGCCAATATTTGCAGCGGCAAAAAGTGCATCACAGATTGCATGCGCAGCGACATCACCATCAGAATGTCCATCAACTCCAACTTCATTCTCCCAAAGTAATCCGGCTAACCACATTGGTCGCTTTGGATCTACAGAAAATGCATGCGCATCAACGCCAACGCCGCTCTGTAAATTACTTTCGTTGCCAAGCAAAAATGTGGCTGCAATTGCTAAATCTTCAGGCGTTGTTATTTTCAAGGCGTTTGTTTCACCCAAAATAGTTTTCACTTTAATGCCAAGCGCTTCTACTAAGGCAGCGTCATCGGTTGCATCTTCACTTGCCGCATGTGCCCGCACCAATACATCACGTGCAAAACCTTGCGGAGTCTGTACGGCAACAAGTGCGGAACGGTCTGGAGTATTTCGAACATAACCTTCGCGATCAACTTCTTTGATGGTGTCGATAGCCGCTAACGCTGGAATTACTGCGCTTTCACCGTTTGCAACGGCATCGCGAATCCGAATTGCTAAACCGGTGCTCGCCATTGCCCGAGCGGCATCGTGAACTAAAACAATTTTTACATCTTTAGATATCGCAGCGAGCGCTAAATTTACTGAATCACTTCTTAATATGCCGCCAGTGATAACGATTGCGCTCTCGCCAACTATCGCGCGATATTGATCTTCAAATCCTGGTGGCGCAGTAATAATAATTTCATCCACTGCTGGAGATAGCGCTGTAAAAGCGCGCTCCAACAATGTAATGCCATCAAGTTGAACTAACGCTTTTGGCATTTGCGCACCAAGACGGTGTCCCATGCCAGCGGCCGCAATGATCGCGGCAGATTTATTTGAAGATTGGCTCATCAAGAACCAATTAAGAAGCTAGTACCTCGTTGAGGATGGACTCGGCATTTGCTTCGTCAGTGTGCTCAGCGAGTGCGAGTTCTGAAACTAAAATGGATTTGGCTTTAGCGAGCATTCGCTTTTCGCCTGCGGAGAGACCGCGGTCAAGGTCGCGGCGATAAAGATCGCGGACAACTTCAGCAACTTTAATAACATCGCCAGAAGCGAGTTTTTCCAAGTTTGCTTTATATCTACGAGACCAGTTTGTTGGTTCCTCGGTATATGGCTGACGTAATACGCCAAAGACGCGATCTAAACCGGCTGAGTCCACTACGTCACGAACGCCTACTAAATCAACATTTTCGGCTGGTACGCGAACAGTTAAGTCACCTTGTGCAACTTTTAGGACTAGATAGATCTTTTCTTCGCCTTTGATGGTCCGGGTCTCGATTGCTTCGATGAGAGCCGCGCCGTGATGGGGATAAACAACGGTTTCGCCAACCTTGAATGACATTTATTGCCTTTCGATAGAGGGCAATTCTACCAGCAGGTAAGCGGAGGGTGAAATCCCCTAAAGCCAGCCTAAATCACCTATTTTTAGCGATTTTTTGTGCAATGCGATAAATACTTTCGCATAAGATTCCCTCATGAAAAAACCTTCTTCACTTACGGCGCTCGCTATCGCTGCAATATCTGCACTATTTCTAACAGGTTGTGGAGCTGGCTTTGATGCGTCAACTCGTAACATCAAGCAAGTTACTGATGGCGTCGAAGCTGACTTAGGTTCTGTAAAAGTACGTAACCTTTTAATCGTGGCCCAGCCAGATGGTTCAGGCGTGTTGGTTGGAACTTTAGTAAATAACAGTGAGGAAGCTGAAATTGTAAGAAGTATTTCTATCAATGGAAATGTGGCAACGATTTCAGGATCAAATGTAGTCTCAAAGAATAACCCGGTCATATTTGCAGGCGATAGTTCAAATGCAAGTGCTGGCGTAACTTTATTGAATTCAACTATTGGTAATCGAGTTCCAGTTTCAATAACTTTTTCTAGCGTTGGAACCGTTAACTTCACTGCACTAGTTCGTGAGAAAACTGGCGAGTTCAAAGATGTAGTTTTAAAAACTCCCGTACTTTGCCAAGATCCTAAAGCTCCAACTTGTACCCCAGCCCCCTAACGGTCTGAATAAAGATTGGGTTAGCTGGATCAACTTCAATCTTGGCGCGCAAACGTTTAATGTGTACATCTAAAGTTTTGGTGTCTCCTACATAATCGCTTCCCCAAACGCGATCAATTAATTGCACGCGTGTTAGGACTCGTCCAGAATTTCGCATTAAGAATTCCAACAACTCAAATTCTTTTAGCGGAAGTGAAACATTTACACCGTTAACTGTGACTTGATGACGATCAGTATCCATTCGTACCGGGCCAGCCGTCATAATTCCGATATCGCCGATCGCGCTCTCTCCTGAATTCCTCCGAAGTACTGCCCGAATTCGCGCCACTAATTCGCGCGTAGAATAAGGCTTTGTTACATAGTCATCCGCACCAAGTTCAAGCCCAACCACTTTATCCACCTCGGAATCCTTAGCGGTTAACATGATGATCGGAACTTTAGATTTAGCTCTAATCTGGCGGCAGACTTCAGTTCCAGAGATCTCCGGAATCATTAAATCGAGCAGCACAAGGTCTATGCCGCCTTGCTCGAACTTTGTGATGGCTTCACTGCCATTTGCCGCAGAAACAATTGAGAACCCCTCTTTGCTTAAGAGAAACTCCAAAGCTTCTGAAAAAGATGACTCGTCTTCAACGATCAATATTCGGACCATGCGCTCCTCATTCTAGTTTTCGCCTTCTTCAAAACTTTCGTCGGGTGCGATCGGCAACCGCAACGCGAAAGTGCTACCAACGTTCATTTTGCTCCATACTTTTACATCGCCACCGTGATTTACCGCAACGTGCTTAACGATTGAAAGTCCAAGTCCAGTGCCGCCAGTTTCACGAGATCTTGCTGGATCAATCCGATAAAACCTTTCAAAAATTCGTTCAAGTTCGGATTCGCTGATGCCGATTCCTTGATCTGCAACAGAAATTTCCACAACTCCTTCAATGACTGAAGCGTTTACTGAAACTTTTGTTCTCTCTGGACTGTAATTAATCGCGTTCTCAATCAAATTCTGAAATGCCATAATCAGTTGATCGCGATCGCCTAATACTGTTGAATTTGAAATTTCCCCAAGAACTATTTCAATATTACGTCCCTCTGCATTTATTTGACATTGATTTGCAGCTTCTCGAATTATATCTTCCACATCTACTGCATATGCCGAAAGCAGTGGATCACTGCCTTGCAATCTAGATAAATTAATAATTTCTTGAACTAAATCTGTTAAACGTCGTGACTCCTTCTGCATTTTCGATGCAAACTTAACCACTGCTTCTGGATCGTTCTTTGCGCCTAAGACTGCTTCGCTCAATAACAAAAGTGCGCCGATTGGAGTCTTAAGTTCGTGTGAAATATTTGCGACAAAATCTCGACGGATCGCATCTACTTTTTGATATTCGCTCTCATCGGAAATTAGAACCAGAATCATGCCGGAAACATTTAATGGTGCAACGGTTACGGTTAACTCTCGCTTACCCTCGCCAATCGGACCTCTAGGTAATTCAATTGCGCCGCGGTGTAATTGACTCGTTCTGCGTACTACTCGCACTAGTGCTAATAACTCTTCGCTAACCACTCGGTTTTCCCGAACTACGCCAAAGCTTGAAATTCCTGCAGATTGAAATATTGGAACTTCACCAGGTAATAAAATTAATGAATCACTTTGAAGTGCTAATAAGGTCGTAGTCAATATTTCCGGAAGTAATTCGGGTGCGTCGTTAAATTCAGCCTCACCCTTGCTCCTCAGGAACTTCACGGGGCTATCGTACGGAGATAGTGAGTGATTTTTACACCTTTATATAGCGTTACCAATTGTTCACCCGTTGGCAAACACACGTTCACTTGGTTACTCGCCAGAGTCGTAATTCACCGTTACGGTTTGCCAATGGCCTGGTTAAGAACTGCATTCCAAGACGAGCTAGATGGCGTAACTCAAACCCTAGTAGACCTTTCGGCACTAGTAACCGATGCAATTGATAAAGCAACTCATGCGCTACTTACCGCGGATTTGGCAGAGGCAGAAGTCATCATTAAATCGGATGACCAGATTGATGAAATTCAACATGACCTCGATGCACGTATCATCGACATTATCGCCCGCCAACAACCAGTGGCTTCAGATTTGAGAGCATTGGTTACAGCGCTACGCATGAGTGCGGATTTAGAACGTATGGGAGATATGGCGCACCACGTTGCGAAAATTACGCGACTCCGTCACCCGCAAGGTGCGGTTCCTTCCGAACTCTTGCTGACTATCGAAGAGATGGGCAAAGTTGCTAAATTAATTTCTCTAAAAACTGGTGAAGTTATCTCATCTAAAGATATTGAAAAAGCAGTTGAGCTCGAAACAGATGATGATCAGATGGATAAATTACACCGCCAACTATTTGTGGCACTTTTAGATGATAATTGGTCACATGGAATTGAAACTGCAATTGATATTACTTTGATTGGTCGATATTACGAACGTTATGCAGACCATGCAGTTTCGGTTGCGCGTCGAGTTTATTTCCAAGTAACTGGAAAGTATTCAAACGCCAATTAATTTATTTTTTGCCTTGATGCGCAACTTTTGAAATCGCATCTGAGGCCGCTTCTGGATCTAAGTACTCGCCACCTTTTTTAATTGGCATAAAATTTTCGTTCAATTCATAGTGCAATGGAATGCCGGTAGGGATATTTAACTCCGCAATATCGCCATCTGAAATTCCATCAAGGTGTTTTACCAAGGCTCGAAGTGAATTCCCATGTGCGGTAACTAGAACTCGCTTCCCACTTTTAAGATCTGGAATTATCGACTCATTCCAATAAGGCATCATGCGCAGCACAACATCCTTCAGGCATTCAGTCTTTGGTAGCGCAGCACCTAAGCCCGCATATTTAGCGTCATTTGCTTGGCTATATTGATTATCATCGGCTATAGGTGGTGGTGGCACATCAAATGATCGGCGCCATAATTTAAATTGAGCCTCGCCATATTCGGCCAAAGTTGCAGCTTTATCCTTCCCTTGCAAAGCACCATAATGCCGTTCATTTAAGCGCCATGAACGCCGAACTGGAATCCAAGCACGTTCGCACGCTTCTAGCGCAATTTGTGAAGTATCGATGGCACGGCGTAATACCGATGTGTGCAAAATATCCGGAAGTAAATTTTTGGACTTCAAAAGTTCGCCGCCACGTTTTGCTTCCGCTTTTCCTTTATCAGAGAGCTCAACATCCACCCATCCAGTAAATAAATTCTTTGCATTCCATTCACTTTCGCCATGGCGGAGCAGAATTAGCGAATAAGTCATAGCGAAATCTTATTCATTTTGTACTTCTTAAACCAAATGTGTGAAGGCTTGTAAGTTCGCCAACGATTCGCCACGCGAAACCCGCCAAGCCCACTCACGTCTAATCGCGTTAGCAAAGCCCAATTCAAGTAATGGATTAAAAGAGGAATCGGAATATTGAAGAACTGATCCCAAAATTCGATCTAGCTCCTGTTCCGAAACTG
>JABMMO010000073.1 GCA_013205455.1 Actinomycetota bacterium | reverse complement strand
AATTAACTACAGAGAAATCTGCAGATTGGAATAGCTCTCTCGTAAAAAAGAGCAGGGCGTGAGAGTAACTCACGCCTATAGGTATGGTCAAAACGGGTCCTTTACTCCTGCTCCCCTAGAAAAAGGCCCTTTTTGCCCTCCCGACACGCCGGATTCACAAGTGATCAGAGCCCACAAAATCCCGCTTTTCGCAATTTTGAGCGCACAGATCTCTGTTAACCTCTACCTATGAGTGACAAAGTAAAGGCTAAGAAAGCGAATCAGCCATTCAAGCGAACTCGAAAAGGTCGGACGCTCTCATCTCGAGTTAGCAGCAAGAATCAAGTAACAATTCCAGTAGAAATTCTTCGCCAAGCAGGCATCGCGCCAAATGAATTAGTGAATTTCAAATTTAATAAGAGCGGCGAAATTGTTATTGCAAAAGCAGACTCGGCCATTGAATCCCTTTTTGGCGCACTTTCTGGAACTTATATTGATTTTGATCTGCGCAAAGAGAGGGACGAGTGGGGATCGAAGTATTAATTGATACCTCGTTCTTAATTGCTGCGCTTGAAGCCGCTGATTCACACCACGAGAGCGCTAAAACCCAACTGCGAAAGTTGCCAGCTGGCACCAGAATGAATATCAGCGCCATAACCCAAGCCGAAACTCTGGTTGCTCCAATGCGTATGAGCGATGCGCACTTTCATATGACTTCAAAGTTGATTACAGATCGATTCACTATTCTTGACGTAAATAGCGAAATAGCGCAACGCGCTGCACAAATCAGAAGTAGGAATAAGATTACGCTAGTAGATGCGATAATTATTGCTACTGCACTCCATCACAAACAGGAGCTCTACACCTTCGATCGTTTGATGAAAGCCGTTTATGACAAGACCAAGTAAATTGGATCGGTTGCAGTTAACTAAACCAAAATTGCGTGGAGTAATTCATCTTGTCATGTCCCCCGTATCACTTGTCGGCGGCTTAATACTTATGACCATTGCTGGCGAACTTCGTGGTCGAATAACTGCCGGCATCTTTACTCTCACTGCCGTAACGCTTTTTACTTGTAGCGCGCTTTATCACCGCGTAAAATGGAAACCTGGCCCACATGCGCTCTGGCGCAGAATTGATCACGCCAACATACCAATTCTTATTGCTGGCACATACACACCATTTGCAATCTTCCTGCTCGAGAAAAATCAAGCAATCATCTTGCTTTCCGCGGTATGGGGCGGAGCGCTAGCTGCCGCAATATTTAGAATCGCTTGGATTAATGCGCCGCGTTGGTTATACGTACCTATCTATATTGCGCTCGGTTGGGCCGCAGTTTTCTATCTCCCAACTTTCTGGAAAGTTGGCGGCGTTGCGGTCTTTGTTTTAATTCTTACTGGCGGCGTTCTTTACTCTGCTGGTGGAATCATTTACGCGTTGAAGAAACCTAATTTCTCCATCAACTGGTTTGGCTTTCACGAACTCTTTCACGCAATGACCGCTGCTGCATTCTTAACTCACTTCGCAGCTGCAGTAATTGTGATTATTCGTTAATCAAATTTAAAAATTTATCGAATATATGTCGCTCCATTTATATCAAATGTCGATCCAGTTAAGTGTTTACGTGTACCTGTGGATAAAAAAGTAACCAAAGATGCAATCTCTGATGGTGGAACCCATTCACCCATTGCTAATGTTGAAGTGAGTACTTCTTCACCGCCCATGCTTTTAGCTGATGCTTCTGACATTGCAGTGCGGACTATTCCTGGTGCTATTAAATAAGCATAAATATTTTGTTTTGCGTAATTCTTTGCAATAGTTTTTAATAGAGCAGCTATCGGTGCTTTTGATGCCGCATACCCCGCAAGTTTTGGGTTTCCGGAACCGCGCTGTGCTGCCCAGCTAGTAATTCCAATAATCACTCCACCACCAGTGTTTAAAAAATGCATAGTTGCTTCACGAATTAAGAAAGCATTCGAGCGAACATTTACAGCAAAAGCGCTTTCCCAAGCAGAGTTCCAGATTTCGTCGGAATCTGTGATTGCCGCTTCTGGCATGACACCAGCATTTGCGACCAGAACATGAACTCGCCCCTTCCATGCAAGCGCTTCATCCCATAATTTCTTAAATCCATTATCAGTGGCCAAATCTGATTGAATAATCAACTTTTTACTCAAATCAATTCCCTGTAGAGCTTTTTCGACACCATCCCGATCACTCCCATAATGTGCAATTATGAAAGCTCCTTGTTCGCCGAGCGCAGTAACTATTGCTGCGCCTATACCTTTGGATGCCCCTGTTACAAGAATTACTTTTTCAGATAGTTCATTTTCGGTAGCCAATATTCTCCCTATGTTCAATAATTTAGCCGCAAGTTAAACAAACCTAATCTCAAACTCTATCCCAGGCGAGTTTTATGAAACAATAGGCAAAGTTGTCAAAACTAGGCTTACTGCTAAATTTATTAAAGAGAAGGTTGGATTCGGAACTTATGAAAGAGCATAAAGGTTTCAAAAAGATTGACTTTACCTTCGAAGGTAATTCTTATGAAGCTAAAAAAGGTGATTCGATTGCGGCAGCACTGACTAGTAATAATATAAAGATTTTTAGAAGTACGGAGTCAAACACAAATCGTGGTATTTATTGTGGAATGGGTGTCTGCCACGAATGTCAAGTTGAGGTTGATGAGGCTTCTGGAGTACTTGCTTGTATGCAACAAATGAGCCATGGAATGAATGTGGCTATCCAGAAACAACATCGTAAAATAAATACATCTGTTAACGTGTTACAAAAAAAAGAACTAAAAGTTCACTCTGATGTGCTAATTATTGGTGCTGGACCTGCCGGACTATCTCTTGCAAAGAAGTTATCTAAATCAGGGTTGTCGGTTGCGATTGTCGACGAACGCAAAAACCCAGGTGGTCAATATTTTAAGCAACCTGCTCCCGAATTTGATCTGAATTTTGAATCCCTTGATTCTCAATTTCATGAAGGGCGCGTACTAATCGATAAAATTCGGCGTTCTCAGGTAAAAATTTATTCTGGAGTTAGTGTTTGGGGAGTATTTGGCTATGACTATCTGCTGGGTAGTGATGAAAAGAATCGATTTGTATTTAATCAAAAAGAACTTGTTTTAGCAACAGGTGCTTACGAAAAAGGTTTATTACTTGCGGGCTGGACATTGCCTGGTGTGATGACTACTGGTGCCGCCCAGACGTTACTTCGAAGTTATCAAGTTGCACCAGGAAAAAAAGTTTTTGTTGCTGGAAATGGTCCACTGAATCTTCAGATTGCTGCTGAATTAACCAAATCAGGAACAGACGTTGTAGGGTACGCGGAGTCGGCAAATCTTTTCACTTTGAAAAGAATTTTACTAAGTATAATTTTGGGAATTCTAGCTCCTCGCATAGGGGTCAGAGGTTTAGGTTACTTTCTAACGTTAAAGCGAAAATCCATCCCAGTTTTTACTTCGCACATTCCTACTAATATTGTCGGTGAAGGGCAGATTGAAGCCGTAAAAATCGCAAAAGTAAGCAAAAATAAAATTGTAGATAAAAATCGAGTCCATCAATTTAATGTTGATGCGCTCACTCTTGGATTTGGATTTTATTCAGCAAATGAAATAGCCCAAAATCTAGGCTGTAATCATAAAATTGACCCTAATCTTGGGCTTAAAACAATAACAACTTTATTTGGCAGAAGTAGCAAGCCACATGTCTGGGTGGTTGGAGATAGCGCTGGAATCAATGGTGCACAAGTTGCTAAAAGTCGGGGAAAGCTAATGGCTTTTAAAATAAAAAATCAGCTTGTAAATAAAAGTACTAAAATAATTTTTAAAAAACTTTTAGAACTACCTTTAATAGCACTTACAATTTTGAATTTAAACCGGCATTTATTATTTCAAAATTTGCTTTGGCGGATCTTTGATGCGCCAACTTTTCTAGATGAACTAGCAAGTGATGAGACAATTGTTTGTCGATGCATGAACCTCACCCACAAAGATATAAAATCTCAGATATCTTCAGACGTTTTTACGGCAGATGCAGTAAAACGAATTACGCGGGCTGGTATGGGAAAGTGTCAAGGCCGCTATTGCTCGGTTATCGTCCAGCACCTTGTGGCAAAACATAGTGGCGAAATGGTAAATGAGTTCTCTAGTTTTAAAGTACAGGTTCCAATAAAGCCCGTTACTATAGGAGATATAGCTCACTCTGACGATTCTGAGTTTTTATGACTCATTTCCCAAATAGAAAAGATAATTGATAGATGAATAGTGATGCTGGTAAAAAGTCAAAGGATTTTGTTCAATCAGTAGATCGTGGACTTTCAATTATAAAAGTTTTTAACGAGAAAAATCCCGAACTTACACTCTCTGAAGTAGCAGAGTTAACCGGATTTACTCGGGCTACCGCTCGGCGGTTTCTATTAACCTTAGAAGAGTTGAACTATGTAGGGAGCACGGGACGGCACTTTTACCTAAAGCCGCGAGTCTTAGAGCTTGGATATGCCTACCTGAGTTCGTTTAACTTAGTGTCAATTGCACAAACTCATTTAGAAGAGTTAACAAATAAATTGCATGAATCATGCTCAGTCTCTGTGCTCCAAGGTCACAACGTGATTTATATTTGTCGAGCAGCTTCCAAGCGAATTATGACAATTAATTTAGGGGTTGGTGCTCAACTGCCTGCATATGCAACCTCTATGGGGAGAGTATTACTGGCTTCTTTATCAGATGTCGAAATCGAAGATTATTTCAAAACAGTAAAACTTGAGAAACTTACTCCAAAGACAATCACTGATGAAAAAATTTTGCGAGCAGCACTTGCTGAGATAAAGAAAAATGGATTTGCAATAACTATCGAAGAATTAGAATATGGTGTTCAATCAGTTTCTATTCCAATTCATGGTAAAAATGGATTGGTTATTGCTGCCGCAAATGTCAGTGCGCACGCTGGTCGTACTAGCAAAGAGGACCTTGTTTCTAAATTTTTACCTTTACTGAGAGAACATGTAAAAGAGATAGAATTAATTCTTCAGCTGCAAAAGTGATGACTGTGATCAAATTTGATCTATGCAGAGATACTTTATTTCCAGGAATTCTTCAATTCCATGAAGCGAGCCTTCTCGCCCAATTCCCGATTCTTTAACGCCACCGAAAGGAGCGCCTTCATAGGAAATAAGACCAGTGTTAATACCAATTACACCTGCTTCTAGAGCTTCTCCCACCCGCCAAGTTCTAGCATTATCCATTGTAAAAAAATATGCGGCTAAGCCAAATGGCGTATTGTTTGCGATTTTTATCGCTTCAGCTTCAGTCTTGAATTTAATAATTCCAGCAATCGGACCAAACGTCTCCTCATGACAAAGCAACATTTTTTCTGTTACATCAGAAAGGATAGTTGGTTCAAAAAAGGTTCCAGTCTGAGACACTCGATTTCCGCCTTGTATTAATTTTGCCCCCTTGGAAATTGCGTCTTTTATGTGAGACTCGACTTTTAACACAGCTTTTT
>JABMMO010000072.1 GCA_013205455.1 Actinomycetota bacterium | reverse complement strand
CCATTTGATGCCATGACATCTGCTGCGATGACCTTGGCACCATTTACGGTTACACCACCCATTGTTGAGAGCTTGACGTTTTGACCCTCGACAGTTGCGACATCGCCATCTTTGACATCTGCTGCCATTACCATTCCGGAAACAACGTGGTAGGTAAGAATCTGTGCAAGTACTGCCTTGTTTTCTGGAAGTAGGAGTGCATCTAGTACTCCTGCTGGAAGGGCTGCAAATGCATCATCTGTTGGTGCAAATACTGTGAATGGGCCAGTTCCGCTGAGTGTCTCAACTAGATCTGCTGCAGTTACGGCAGCAACTAATGTAGAAAAGTTTCCAGCTCCAATTGCAACATCAACAATGGTCCCAACACTTGCTTCCTCTGTGACTTCGGCTGCCATGTCAGAATTACCGCCGCAGGCTGACAGGGTCAGTGCCGCTGCAATTGCTACAGAAGCAAACATGCCTTTATGTATAGTCTTAATAATTTCTCCTTAAGTTAGGTGCTACTTAAAGAGCCTAAGTCAGGGGTTTTGGGGCCGCAACTTGAAATTAATCCACACGTCTACAATTTCCAGAATCTTTGACGAAAGCTCTTAGGTGCTTAGTCTTTTTTGCCCCTTTTGCATTAGATTGAAGAGGTGCAGCCATTGCTCTGTTCAGATAGGCTTGAAAATGGAAAGCGGAGGAAACCGTGCCGATATGGATGTGGTTAGCAGCAGGTGGTGCGCTGTTGGTTGCTGAGATGCTCACTGTTGACCTGCTCTTTGCTTCATTAGCATTTTCTGCATTTATGGCGGCAGCGGCGAACGCTCTTGGTTTCAACATGGCCGCTCAGGGACTTACCTTTGGTATCGCTGCTGTAATTTCATTATTTCTTTTGCGCCCCATCGCATTGAAGAATTTAAAAAAGCGAACACCTCATTTTGCAACTAATGTCGATGCATTAATAGGAGCTCCGGCGCTGACAATAACCACGATTACAGATCGATCAGGTCAGGTAAAACTAAGTGGTGAAATCTGGAGCGCTCGAAGTGAATCTAGCCAAATATCAGCAGATTCAAAAGTCGAGGTTGTTTCGATTGAAGGCGCTACCGCAGTGGTTAAGCAGATGGGTTAAGCCGTGCTTTCATATTCTTTCGGTGTATTAATTTTACTAGTCATAATCTTTGGTGTAATTCTTACCAGATCGATTCGAATCATTCCGCAGTCCAAAACTGGATTAGTGGAACGTCTTGGCCGATATCACCGAACACTTGGCGCTGGACTCACCATCATAATTCCATTCATCGATCGTCTACGCCCGCTTATTGATATGCGTGAGCGGGTTATTTCATTTCCACCGCAACCAGTAATTACTGAGGATAACTTGGTAGTTTCGATAGATACAGTTATTTATTTTCAAGTAACAGATCCAAAATCTGCTACATACGAGATCGAAGATGTTATTCAAGGCATCGAACAGTTAACCGTCACGACTTTACGTAACGTCGTAGGTGGCCTAGATCTAGAAGCGGCGCTCACTTCTCGTGACTCGATTAACGCAGCACTTCGTGGAGTTCTTGATGATGCGACTGGTAAATGGGGAGTTCGCGTTAACCGTGTAGAGCTCAAGGCGATTGATCCACCACCAAGCGTGCAAGAATCTATGGAAAAACAAATGCGCGCAGAGCGTGATAAACGCGCCGTTATTTTGACCGCGGAAGGTGAGAAGCAAAGTCAAATTCTTACCGCCGAAGGTGCACGTCAGGCTGAAATATTGCGAGCAGAAGGAGATGCACAAGCCGCAATTCTGCGTGCTGATGGAGAAGCTGCTGCAATTATAAAGGTTTTTGGTGCAGTACATGATGCCAATCCTGACGAAAAAGTTTTGGCGTATCAGTACTTACAGCAACTGCCTGCGATTGCTAATGGAAGCGCGAGCAAGATATGGGTTATTCCAGCCGAGCTCAGCGGTGCGGCCGAACAGATTATCAAGGCCTTCAAAAAGTAAATCTTCCAGTTAAGAGTTAACGGAAGTAAAGTCTTACGCGCGATCCGTTCTGCTCGGTAACTGACTCCATTAACTTTAATTCACAATGAGTACAATACATAATTGATGTAATTGCCAAAGAAAGGAGAACTGCATGAGAGCTTCTCGTAAAATCATTGCAATCTCATTAGCCACTTCTTTCCTTGCTCCTTCTTCTGCTCAAGCCGTTTGGTTTATAGATGATGCTTATTCCGCGATGGAAATGCGCCACTTTGCAAATCAATTATTTATTAGTGGCCCCGCCTTCAGCAAGAGATGAAGCTAAAGATCGCGCAACTATCGCCGCCCCATATGTTTTTTCAGCCATCATTGATGGCTCGGGTCATCGGGTTGTAGAGATTAAAACTCCAGTAATTCCGGATTATGACACTTCAAAAACCAACTTATCGCTTCAAGTTTTCGGGCCCGGTGGCTCTACAACGGCAATCAGTCTTTATGGAATTGGCGAAACTTTAACTATCGGTTCGCTATCTCCAACAGCCACTTACGTTGTAAAGATCGTAATTCGAGATTTAAGTACCGGCAAAGAAACAATTATCTTTGGAAGAAGCCTTTAATCTGGGTAAAAATCTACGCCCCAGCAACAGCTTTCTCGATTTGCCCTGCATGATCTCGCGGATGGTTGGTATGGGCCTTGATCCAATTAGCGACCGTGTAATTACCTTTCTCGGTATGCACGCCGGATCTCTCTAGGTCATCAAGACTTAATCGCTTTAGAATGTCCAAAGATGCTGCGCGCACAGATTTAAATACTGCTATCGAATTCTCAACTGGAAGTGTCGAATAACCAAGCACTGCGTTTTCTGCCCACATCCCTTCGTCCCAGCCTTGAATAATTGATCCTGATGGTTCTGCCATTAATCGGCGTATCCGCAAATACGACTGTGCTTCGCTATCTGCAAGATGATGAATAACTTGCCGCGGCGTCCAATCACCAGGAGCTGACTTATCAAGGTCTGTCGGCTTTAAATGTGAAACTAATTCCGTGAAGTAACTTGTCGCAGCTTCATAATCACGTGCATAATCAATGATCTCCATGGATTGAGTGTAGAAGGTTGGTCAGGATTACCTGTGATTAAGACTTACGACCCTTGAATAACTTAATAAGTAGGCCAAGAAAAACCATTAGCGCCCCTATCGGCACGGTGATAATCAATAACCAGAGGTAACCGCCACCGCCAGCGCCTTCATCAAACATTGAACCACCCTGGAAAAGGGAGAAGAGAAAAGCACAAATGATTGGGAATGCGGCAACAAGTAGTCCTGCTCGGACCATCGAGAATCTATGCCGGTAATAGATTATGAATACAATTGCATTAAATATTCCCAGAAAAACAATTAGAAAAAGTGCGCTAAAGCCATTAGCACTTCTATTGCCATTAACGACTAAGGTAGAAAAGTAGGAGTAGATAAAGAAAGCATTAATAGCCGCCGCAACCAGTAAGACAATTCTTTTCGAGCGCATTGTGTAATGGTAGGGCTACGGTCGAAAGGTAATCCCTAGCCAAATTAGGCAATTACATAGATAAATAAAGAGCTAATTCCAATGGCGGCTAGGGCGGCGTGCCATTTTGAGCGTATTTACATGTGGGCTGGATGTCAGCCGTACCCGTAAAAATCTTGGTTACAGGGTAGATTTCCACCCAGTCTCTTCCCTCGGAGAGACATTTAATGGGGAGTAATAGATATGAATAAAAAGATTGGATTGCATTTTGGCGTAGTGCTTGCCAGCGTTGCGCTTATCGCAAGTGGAACTGTTGCGGCACATGGTGCTGCAGTTCCAAAGGGAAAGGCAGCCGCAGGATTGCAATGCGCTGCTGCTGGTTTAGTTTCTGCTGGCCGTGGTGTTGAAGGTTCAGATCTAACTTGCATGACTGCAACATTGGGAACTGCAAAAGATACTAAGGTTTGGGGATATAAAGATCTTAAGCCACTAACTTCAATCGAATTCGTATCATCATCAAATATTGGTGGCGGATACGGAACTACTGCGATCGCTGTTGGCGATGCGCTTAAAGCAGAAGGTTTGCTTGGTTCATACACCGTCAAGTACTTCACCAACGCGCCGCTTGGCGTTGGATACTTCCAAGGTGAAAAGAATCGTAAAGATATGTTGCTCATCACCGGTTTTGCTATGCCTGGTGGTCTTGCACTAAATAAATCAACTTTAGATATGACAAATGCAAAGCCAGTTGCAGCGTTCTTGCGCGAAGCTGAAGTTATTGCAGTGCCTACTTCCTCAAAGTTGAAGACAATCAATGATTTACTTGCAGTAATCAAAGCAAATCCAAAGACAGCAATTGGTGGCGGTAACTTAGGTGGCGTTGACCACGTAACAATCGCAACTATCGCTGCAACTATTGGTGTCGCTGCAACAGATTTGAACTATGTTGCCTACTCAGGTGGCGCAACTCTTACTCCAGATCTACTAGCAGGACGTGTAGTTGCTGGCGTTGCTGGAACTTCTGAATGGTCAAAGTATGTTGCTGCCGGAACTATGCGTTTACTAGCAGTCACATCACCAAAGCCGCTTACTGTGGTTAAAGGCAAGACTTTGATTCAACAGAACATCAACCTAACTTTCGGTAACTGGCGCGGAATGTTGGCACCAGCAGATCTACCAGCTGCTGAGTACCTAAACATGCTCAAAGTTATCGATACTGCCCATGGATCCGCTTCATGGAAAGCGATGTTAACCACGAAGTCATGGATTGATGAATATCGAGTTGGAACTGCATTTACGACTTGGCTAAAACCAGAAGTAGCTGCAATTTTGAAGATCCTCAAGGATTTCAAACTCTACTAAGAGCTGAAATTCGAGATTGATCTAGCTTGCTCAAATTGAAAGAAGGCGCAAGGAGTGAACTCGCATTTGTGGGTTCACTCCTTCTGCTTGGTCTTATAGTTATTTGGGATACCTCCCGAACCGAATTACCAGCTTTAAATATGACGATAAGCCCAAAGTTATTTCCATACATAATCGGTTGGTTTTTGATAGCACTTTGCGCAATTCTCGCTATCCAAATTATCCGTGGTGGTACCGCGGTGCCAGAGGGTCTAAGGGCTGGCGATAAAATTGAGAAGTCAGATTACAAGAGTTTTGCTTTTATCTTATTATCTTTTCTCTCTTATATAGTTTTAATTACCCGCGGTGGCTTTGTAGTAGCGAGCACTGTGGTTTTTGTTGGAATTGCTTTTTCATTTGGAAACCGAAAATTTGTTAAAACTTTGTTAATTGGATTGATATTCGCAGTCGTGACTTATTTTTCTTTTACTAGGTATTTGCATGTAGATTTACCGGCAGGCATCTTAAAGGGGATTTTGTGAATAACGTTTCCTCACTATTGGATGGGTTTGTTAGCGCGCTATCATTTACCAATTTAGGTTTTGGCTTGTTAGGCACATTCTTAGGAACGTTAGTTGGCGTATTACCTGGAATTGGACCCGCGTTAGCGATTGCGTTATTGCTACCGATTACTTATACGGTAGCGCCATCATCAGCGTTAATTATGTTCGCAGCGATTTATTACGGCGCGATGTATGGCGGATCAACCACTTCAATTTTATTAAACACTCCGGGCGAGAGTGGATCGGTAATGACCGCGCTCGAGGGAAACCAGATGGCACGGCGCGGCCGCGCTGGTGCTGCGCTAGCTACTGCGGCGATTGGTTCGTTTATTGCGGGTTCGATCGCGACTTTAATTTTGGCTTTTGCAGCGCCAGAGATAGCGGATTTAGCGATCAAAGTCGGATCGGCTGATTATGTGGCGCTGATGTTGGTGGCATTTACTACCGTTGGATCACTCCTTGGATCTTCACAAATTCGTGGCTTTATCTCGTTGGCAATTGGGTTAGTGCTTGGGCTTGTTGGCGCTGATTTGCAGTCCGGGTTAACACGATTGGCATTTGGAAATGTGAGCGCGAGCGAAGGAATTGAAACGGTGATTGTGATTGTTTCTATCTTTGCGTTGGGTGAAGCTCTATATATCGCAAGCCGATTTAAAGATTCTGGTTGGACGGTAATTTCCATGAAGGGCAAAGCGCTGATGTCACGCGAAGATGCGCGCCGTTCTTGGAAACCTTGGCTCCGTGGAACTGCAATTGGTTTTCCATTAGGAATTATTCCGGCGGGTGGTTCGGAAGTACCAACATTTTTAAGCTATTCGGTTGAGAAAAAATTATCTAAGCACCCAGAAGAATTTGGTAAAGGCGCTATTGAAGGTGTGGCTGGACCGGAAGCGGCAAATAATGCGAATGCGGCGGGAGCGTTAGTTCCACTCTTAGCTTTAGGTTTACCAACTTCAGCAACCGCAGCGGTAATTTTAGTGGCGTTCCAGACTTATCAAATTGAAGCCGGACCGATGTTATTTGCAACTAATCCAGATTTGATTTGGACTTTGATCGCTAGCTTATTTATTGGGAATACCTTGCTGTTAGTAATGAATTTGCCGCTAGTTCGAGTTTGGGTGCAATTATTAAAAATTCCGAGACCGTATCTATTTGCTGGAATTTCTTGTTTTGCGCTATTAGGTGCATATGCGCTCAATGGGTCTACCTTTGACTTACAGGTGGCGATTGCTATCGGCATTGTTGGTTTCTTATTCCGCAGGTTTGGCATGCCGATTACGCCATTAATTCTTGGTTTAATTCTTGGACCGAACCTAGAGTTGCAATTTCGGAGAGCGCTGCAAATCAGCGCTGGCGATTATGGAACTTTAATTGCAACGCCACTTTCGAAGATTTTATACATCTCGTTGATATTGGTATTGATGGCACCTACCGCGATCAGGTTAGTGAAGAGATCCCGCGCTAAAACTGTAAAGTAGTAAGCATGCGGTCGGGAACAATCCAAAGGTGGGCGTTATTAACGCTCTTTAATTCTGCGCTATTGCAAGGCGCTATTTATGTAATTCGCCCGATGATTACTTATCGTGGGCTTGAACTAGGTCTAGATGGAACTGGGATCGGATTTTTAGGCGCACTTTATGCGATTTTACCGGTGGCCCTTGCAGTCTCGTTTGGGCGGTTAGTTGGAAAAGTTGGCGAGAAGAAGTTTTTAATTTGGGGCGGCGTTTCGGTATTAGTGACCGGGCTCCTGCTTTCAAACGCTAATTCATTTTTAGTATTGGGAATCCTTACTGCAATTGCAGGCACTGGTCATTTAGCTGTAATGGTTGGTGGACAGACCATGATGGCTAATCGAAGCGAGCCAGGTTCGTATGATAAATATTTTGGTTATTACACCTTTAGCGCATCGCTCGGACAGATGGTTGGATCGCTCCTTGGTGGAATATCTGGTGGCGTCAATGGTTCACTTCCTAAGTCAACTGCTACTGCTTTTTTAGTTTCAGCGGTGCTGGCTTTTATTGGAGTGTTACCTATTTTATTCACTAAGAGCCTAAAAGTTTCGATTGCAGATAAAGTTGCGGCTTCCGATCATAAAGTTAAAGCGCGTGATGTAATTAAAAATCCAGGTTTAAAGTCGGCGCTCTTTACCTCGGCGGCAATTTCATCAACGGTAGATGTGCTTGTTATTTTCTTACCGTTATTTGGCCAAGAGAATAATTTATCGCCCGTTGTGATTGGTACTATTTTGGCGATTCGATCGGGTGCATCAATGTTGTCCCGGCTATTTTTAGGGGAGTTAAGTAGAAGATTTGGTTCTAAACGAATCATGATTTTAAGTGGTTTCGTAGCAACGATAACTATTGGATCTTTAATTCTTACGACGAATGTTTTAATAATTGAAGCAATAATTTTAGTAGCGGGATTTGCGCTAGGAATTGGCCAACCGTTAACGATGGCTTGGGTATCACTTGCTTCCGCACCTGAAGAGCGCGGGATGGCGATCTCGCTTCGATTGACCGGTAATCGAATTGGCCAATTTATTTTGCCGGTCGGGGCTGGCTTGGTGGCCGGATCGATGGGGGTTAGTTCGGTATTCCTTGGGTTGGCCGGGTTATTGGCAGCTTCTACGCTGGTATCTAATAGGTATGAGTAAAGATTCCAGCGCTTTTTGGAAAACGTGACCAAATTGTTACCTGTCAGTAGGTTCTTTACTACCTTCGTGAGCGTAGATTCCCATCGTCTCAGTTCCAACTCGGGAACGAGGCGTTATTCATAGCCTATGAAGAGAATAGAGAAACGAATGACAACAGAAAAAAATGGAGCTGGCGTATCGCGACGTACAGTTCTTAAAGGTGCAGCTCTTGGTGGTGCTGGTCTCGTAGGAGGCGGCGCACTTCTATCTAGT
>JABMMO010000071.1 GCA_013205455.1 Actinomycetota bacterium | reverse complement strand
GACATATTTTCAACAACGCCAACTAGGTGTTGCTTTAATTGGTGGGCAATGCGACCAGCGCGTTCGGCTACTTCTGCAGCAGCAACTTGTGGCGTTGTAACTACCAAAATTTCAGATGCTGGAATTAATTGCCCGAGAGAAATTGCAATATCACCAGTTCCTGGCGGTAAATCTAAAAATAAGAAATCTAAATCGCCCCAATAAGCATCGCTCAGTAACTGTTCTAGAACTCGGTGCAATAGCGGACCGCGATAAGCAATTGGATCTGATCGATCTGGTTTGAACATTTCCATAGATACAACTTTTACACCATGCGCCTCTAGCGGAATAAAAGTTTGATCGATAGCAGTTGGACGTTGTCCAGCCAGCCCCATTAACCGTGGCACGGAGTGGCCGTAAACATCAGCATCAAGAATTCCTACTTTGAACCCACGGTTAGCGACTGCGACTGCCAAATTAACGGTGACCGAAGACTTTCCAACGCCACCTTTACCGGATGCAATTCCAAAAACCCGTGTAAGCGAATCAGGTTGGGCAAACGGAATGAATTTCTCTCTACCACCTCTTAATAACTTCTTAACTTCACCACGTTGGGCTTCGCTCATTACACCAAAATTAATTATTACTGCATTTACTTCAGCAATTGCAGTTACTGCCTTCGTGATATCAGCTGTGAGTCGATCGCGCATCGGACAGCCAGATATAGTTAATAAAATACCTAGAGTTGCGGTTCCGGATTCAAACGCAACTGACTCGACCATACCTAATTCGGTTAACGGCTTATGCAATTCTGGATCTGAAACTGTAGCTAAAGCGGCGTTAATTTTAGAAATCGTCATAATATTTCAGGATCTAACTTTGTAATCTTCTTAATCTCTTTGATTTCTTTTATTGCTCCAGCATTTTCATCAATTACTTCGTTTAGATGTTTCTTAATAAAAGTTTTAGGGTGCAAATCTTTGACATCTAAATCTTCAAATCCTGGTCCGAGATTTTCACGCAATTGCATGGTGGCTAATTGGGAGAGATTGCGCGCTTTCTTCAACAATTTAGCGGCATCTACCGCAAGTTTTGGCAATCGTTCTGGACCGACTAGGAATACTGCAATTACTCCTAAGCCAATCATCTCGCCAGCGCCAATATCAAACATGGCCCAATACTAGGGTCAAGCTTGCTGACTCCTCAACCTGAGTAATATTAACTAGTTTTAGCGGCAACCAAGGTAATTTTTACGGTCGAAACTTTTCCATCGCGAGTGTATGTAACTGAAATTACATCACCCACATCATGAGAACGAATAGCGACGACTAATTCATCTGAGGAATTTATTGCCACGCCATCTATTTTTAGAATCACATCGCCAGGGATTAAACCGACTTTTGCAGCTGGCCCACCAACTACAACAGAGCCAGCGAGTTCTGAAATTTTAGCGCCAGCACCATTGAATGCGGTGTCAACCATAATTCCCATAATTGGATAGGTAGCTTTGCCGTTATTTATTAATTGTTCCGCAGTCTTTTTCGCTTGGTTAATCGGAATTGCGAAGCCTAAACCAATCGAACCAGATTGGCGGCCATAAGAAGAGCTCAGTGTGGCAATAGCAGAGTTAACCCCTACTACTGCTCCGGTGGCATCTACTAACGGTCCACCAGAATTTCCTGGATTAATTGCGGCATCAGTTTGGAGCGCATTAATAAATGAACTTTCACTAGTACCACTTCCTGATGTAACCGCTCGATTTTTTGCGCTAATGATTCCTGAAGTTACGGTGCCTGATAGTCCGAGTGGCGATCCAATTGCGATTACGTTGTCGCCAACTTGAATTGCATCACTGTCACCAAATTGCAACGCTGATAATCCGGTGACTGAAATTTTTAATACTGCAAGATCGTAGGCTGCATCTCTACCGAGAATTTTAGCCGTAAAAGTTTTACCATCGCTAAGGGTTACTTTGATTTCACCTTTTGCATCAGCAGCGCCAGCCACTACATGGTTGTTTGTGAGAATGTAGCCATCGCTACGAATTACAAAGCCAGAGCCCGAGCCACCACCACGTTCAGTATTTATTGTTATTGAGACCACTGAAGGTAAAACTCGTGCGGCAATTCCAGCAATCGAATCTGGTTGGCGCTCTACCGTGCTCTTTGCGGAAACCAACTTAACGTTATGAGCTGAAATGTTGTTGCTGCTGAAGTAGCTACCGCCAATGCCACCAATTATTCCGGCGATAAGGGCAATTGCGATCGTGCCTGATACTGGCTTGCGCAACTCTTTTCGAGCGAGTGTTACTTCGTGATCTGGATGGGACCACCAGGCTGGCACATTTTCTTGGCTCATCCACTTACTTCCGTTTCAATATAAGTGCTGCATTTTTACGATAAAACTAAAAGCCATATGAAATTTTACTGAGATTGAGCAGAAAGTTCTAGCTCAACTTTGTGGCAACTAACACACCTTCGCCTAACGGCAAGAGCATGGGGGCCCAACGATCATCCGATTCACGAATAGCTTTAATGGTTTCGCGACGCGAAATAGTAATTGGATCACGTTGGGTTGGGTCGGCAACTTTGCCACCACCGAGAGCGCTATCAATTAACAAAATTCCACCTGGGCGAAGTGCGCGAAATCCTTGATCTACTGATTCAAGTAAATCGCTGAAATCCCTAATTACAAATAAATCATAAAGACTGTCCGCAAGTTTTGCAGTTACATCGCGAGTGTTACCAGTGATTAATCGATAGCGTGCAACATTTATGTCACCGTCTTCAAATGCAGTTTTAGCAATTTTGGAGTTTTCGGTTTCTTTATCAATCGAAGTTAAAACTCCATGCTTGGCTAAACCTTTAAAAATCCATAACCCACTGACTCCGGAACCAGTGCCTACTTCTACGACTGAAGTTGCGCCAATTAGATGGGTTAAATAACGTAAGAGTGAGCCAACTATCGGTGATGTATTTAGAGCGCCGATTTCATCACCTCGAGCTCGCGCACGTTGCGTGACCGTATCTTCGGGTAGATAATTTTCGGAGAATGTATTCATATCGCCCCGTGGAATGCTCACAGCGATGCGATCCACTCAGTTAGAAGCCGAACTGCGAAGCCAGTGCCTCCCTTTACATACTCGCCAGCATCAACTTCGGAGCGACCCGGTCCGGCGATATCGAAGTGAACCCACTTACGTTTGCCAACAAATTTTTCTAAGAAGAGCGCAGCAGTAATTGAGCCGCCCGAGAAATGAAACTTATCGGCAGTGTGGTTGTAATCCGCGATTTCGCTTTCAAGTGCAACGTCATAATCATCAACAAGTGGCATATGCCAGACGCGATCACCAGAAATTTCACCGATCTCGTGGAGCTTCTTAGCTAATTTAAGATCGCGGGTGTACATCGCGCCATATTGACGGCCAAGTCCTAGCGTGGCCGCACCAGTAAGTGTTGCTACATCAAGCAAATAATCTGGGTCTAAATTCTTATCCGCAAAAGCTAAACCATCTGCTAAAACCAATCGTCCCTCTGCGTCAGTATTTATGACTTCAACAGTTGTGCCGCCGTAATGCTTGATGACATCGGATGGTCGTTGCGAAGTTCCAGATAGCGCATTTTCAGCACACATCATCAAAGCAGTTACGCGAACTTTAGGAGCCAATTTAGATACTGCAATAACGGTGGCTAGAATTGCCGCTGCGCCAGCCATATCGCTCTTCATTCCAGTCATGGTGTCGTATGGACGCTTTAGCGAAACTCCGCCAGTGTCAAAAGTAATTCCTTTACCAACTAAAACAACATGTTTCCAATTTTTAGAACCGCGCGGTGCATAGGCAACTTGTACAAATTTTGGCGGATTAACTTTTGAAGAATTCCCGACTGCTCGTAATCCCCCGAACTCGGCTAATTCTTTACCGCTCTTCACAGTGACTTTTACGGCCGGGTTTTTTGAAAGAATTTTTGCTTGATTAGCTAGCCAAGCTGGGGTCGCGATGTTTGCAGGTGTATGAATTAAATTTCGCGCAATCCAAACTGATTCAACTTCAATCTGAGCAAGTTCAACTTCTTTTGCGAAACTACCCATGATTGAAAACCGCGGAGTTTCGGGCGCTGGACCGCTTTTATCTGCCCAAGAGTAGGTGGCGAGCGCCAACGCAACAGCATGGGCTTTGATGGTCTTACTATCGCCACCGCAGAGCGATAAGAGATGTGCGTTACTTCCTTTAACTTTTCGACCGAGCAGCGCTCCAACTTTGCGTAGATCTGAAGGCGTGCTGGCGCCAACAGCAACTAAAAAAATCTTCTGTAATTTATTTTTATCGCCAGATACCGAGATCTCAATCAACTCGCCAACTTTTCCAGTTAGTGGCGTCGTGGCTTTAGCAATTTCATTCTCAAACGAGATTCCAGTTATTTTTCCTAAAGTTCGGTCAAACCCTTTTACGTTGGCGACCTTTACGCCAGCTTCTTCAACAAATAATGGCAGCGCAATCGCATGTACTCCCGCGAGAAGCTTTGGGTTTTCGGTACTCTGGAACTGAAGTTCTAGGCTCGATAGTCTTGGGACTGCTCTATTCATAGTGCGGACGCTAACGAAAAAAGGGAGATCTTGTGCGACGGCTCTCGGCGTTAAATCTGATTCTTAAATCTGAATCAAGCGCAGCAGTACTGCTGCTACCAGTCGCCCTGCTCTCGTTATTTCTTGCCAACAGCGGTAGCTGGTTAACCGATGGCTTAGCTACCGAGTTTGGCATCCTCGACCTAAAACTTTCGGTTTCACATTGGGTTGCCGATGGCGCGCTCGTAATCTTTTTCTTCGTGGCTGGGTTAGAACTGCGCAACGAAGTTCGCTGGGGGGT
>JABMMO010000070.1 GCA_013205455.1 Actinomycetota bacterium | reverse complement strand
GTATCAAGACAGATTCCGACCTTTGGATGGTACTCAAATGCTTTTAAGTAATTTTCCAAGTCATCCAATTTTTTAACAAGAGATTGCCCTTGACCGGCAGTTGGTTCCAGAAGCAACATTGGAGAATCATCAGTTAATTTTTCTAAAACTGGAAGCATTCCTTTTTTAATTTGTTTCCAAGCGCTTTCTACATGGCTAACGTCAACTGCAGAGCCGGTGTGGATCACGACTCCGAGCGCACCGATATCTTGGCCACGTTGCAGAGAGTATGCAGTAGAGCGAATTGAGTTTTCGTAAGTTCCGACAGTAGGGGAACCAAGGTTGATTAGAAATGGCGCATGTACATAAGTCTCTATATCTAATTCTTCGCATTTTTCGCGAAAGGCCAGATCTGCGGTTGGATTTGCTTCGGGGGTTGCCCAACCTCTTGGATTTGAAGTGAAAACTTGAATGGCTTCGGCTTGGATGGCCTCCGCATAAGCAATGGAACGCTTAGCCATTCCGCCAGAAGTCGGAACATGTGCACCAATTCGCGGACGAATTATTTCACTTTTAGGCATTGAGTTAGCCTACAGTGATAGTGATTTTCGAGCCACGTTTAACTTTTGTACCAGCTTTTGGTGAAATATTAGTGACAGTTTTAACCTTCTTGCTTCCAATTGTCTTGATTATCACGGCTAAATCACTGTTGACGATATCTTTAGTAGCTTCTGCGACTCCTTTATTAATTACATTAGGCACGAATACATATTGAGAACCTTTCGAAACGATCAGAGCAATCGCGCTACCTTTTGGAATGGCTTTACTGCCATCGGGGGTTTGTTTTATAACCAAACCTTTCTTAACAGATTCATCAAAAGCATAAGTGATATCTACTCTAAAACCAGCGTCGGATAGTTCGTTTAGCGCTTGCTCGCCACTTTTGCCGAGGTATGCCGCGGCTTCAATTTTCTCTACACCTTTACTGACGATGAAATTTACGACGGTATCGCGTTTAAGTGCTTCACCACTTGCGGGGCTAGATGAGATTATGTAGCCAAGTGGGATCTCACTATTAAATGCTTCAATTTGGTTACCAACTTTTAAATTTTGTTCAGTAATTAATTTAATTGCGGCATCTGGTTGCAGCCCTTTTAGTTGGGGAACGTTATATCGCTCTTTCCCTTTAGAAACGTTTAGATAAACGGTGCCGCCACTTTCAACTTTTCCGCCGCCACCAGGGATCGAAGAAATAACTTTTCCATTTTCAACATCTTCGCTGTAAATTTCAGCTTTTACTGATACTTGTAACCCAAGGGGTGATATTTGGGAAGTTGCGTTCTTTACAGACATACCAACAACTGAAGGAACTACGACCCGAGCACCTGGACCAAGTATTACAAACCAAGCAACAACTCCAACTGCGACCGCAATACCCAGCGCTATAAATCTATTTCGCTTTATCCGCTTTGATAGTTTGCGTTTCTTTCGAATTTCAGCGGTATTAGAAATTTTCTTATCTTCGTTTTTCAATGCAGCGACCGCCGGTTCCTTATTAACTATTTGTTCGGTTTTCGAGATTAAGGCCGCCATACCTTTTGGCATAGTTCGTTTTGAGCGCTCTTTTACTGGCTTAAGTGAAATTGGCGGAAGATCTAATTCAAGGCTCATTTGCCGCTTGCTAGGTGTGTACTTTTCCGAAATATTATTTAATTCCGCTAGTAGCTCAGTTGCATCTTTAGGTCGTTGATCCGGATTCGATGCAGTAGCCCGTTGAACTAGCGCATCAATTTCTGGTGGGATGCTTGGCTTAAGAGTGGATGGCGCGGGAACTTTTTCATTTACGTGCTTAAAAGCAATTTGAATCGGGTCTTCACCTTTATAAGGTTTTTCACCAGTAAGAATTTCAAATAGCACAATTCCAACGGCGTAGACATCGCTACGGGCATCGGCAATTCCACGTTGCACTTGTTCGGGAGATAAGTAAGAAACGCTACCTAGAATTACGCTAGATTCAACGGTCATGGTGGTTCCGAGAAGTGCTCCTCTAGCTAAACCGAAATCCGCAATCTTCACTCGACCATCTTTAGAGATTAAAATATTTTCTGGCTTTATATCGCGATGCACAATTCCCAATTTATGTGCTGCACTTAGCGCACTTAAAACGGGAGAGATGACACTGATTGCTTGATCAATACTTAGCGATCCTTGTTCATGCAAATATTCACGAAGCGTATTTCCCTCAACTAACTCCATCACAATAAAGACTGCGGGTGCGCCACCTTGATTCCAGCCTTGGTCTTGTACTGCCACAATATTTGGGTGCGTTAACGCGGCTGCGGCTTTGGCCTCGCGAATGAATCTCGCAACAAAAGCTTCATCTTGCGCCAAGTGCGGATGCATAATCTTTACTGCAACATGTCGATCAAGTCGTAAATCTAGCGCTGCATAAATCGTGGCCATGCCACCAGAGGCAATTAACCGGGTAAGTTGGTAGCGGCCATCAATAATTTCCCCGGATAAGTCAGACACGACGAAATCTTAGAGAAGGACAAGCTATAAATCGGGGAGGGTAGGGTCAATTTCAATATAAATTGCCATCAATTCGCAGATTCGCGCACTCCCTGGTTTTATCGCGTTCGAAATAATCCAATTCAAGCAATTGCCATTTTTGCATCTGGGCCTCAATTTCATTTCCATCCCGAGCTAGAACGCGTTTTAATCCAAGTTCAGTTGCTACATCTATCCAGATTAAATAATTTGCATATTTACGAACAACTGCTTGAGCTGAACCAACCCCCTCCAAGATTAAGTATTGCGGCGGATCAAAGGAAACCGTAATGCCTGGTTTCATCTGGAACCAATCAAATACTCGATACTCGGCGCGCTTTTCTAGGGCAACTGGTTTTAATATCTGGTTCTCAACGTTACGGGTTAATGTAGAAGTGAGAGCATCATCCCATCCTTGGTAAAGCGCATCCATGTGAATGGTTACTACCGTGAATTGGCTTAGCGCTGCCTCTAACGCAAATGAAAGCGTGGTTTTCCCAGAGCCGGCCGGACCATCGATGGCAATTACGCGAGTAGCACCACACGCAGGTGGCGCAGCGTCAACATTCTTAATTAACTCTAAAAAATTATTTTCTGACATTTGTTTCAGCTCGTTGGAACCAACGCACCCATCCAGCAATTGCTATAAGTACAAAAAGGCCATAGAGAAGTGATGTAAACCAATAGCCTTGTCGACCATAATGCCAAGTTGCGACGGCATCGACTACAAACCAAAGTGGCCAGGCTTCATATTTTTCTAACACCATCAAAACTTGCGCAACGGTGCTGCCGACTAATACAAATGAATCTGGCCAAGTTGCAGCCGCTCCGATTTTTGCCAGTGCGGGGGCTAGCGCAATCCAAGAAACTAGCAACATTGCTAACCAAATCAATTTCTCATTATTTTTTAGTTTTGCTGGGATTGCACCTTTTGGACCCCAGCCAAACCAACCCCAAATGCCAGCAGCGACAAAAACAAATTGCAAAAGCGCGCTAGCGATTAGATTTACTTGGAAGAAGAAAATTGCATATAAAATGCTGCTAGCGACCCACCAGGGCCAAGTAATTCGGACCCCGAAAACCCCTAAGACAACGCCGACTGTTGATGTAATTACCGAAATAAGTTCTAGGAATGAAACTTCATAACCCCATGCCGTAAAAACCGTGACCATTATTGATGACATTTTTGCTCCTTTCCAATTCGCATTACCGAACTGGTGCTACGGTCGATCTGCGGCGCAGACCCTCTCAGCCAAATTTTGGCTCCCGATGTTGAAAGGCTAGCAGAGTTAAGTTTTTTTGTAGATATAGGAGAAGATATGGCGTGCTCAAATTTGGTTATCTGGCGATGCTCGGCTTCACGGTAGTTGGCTCGTTTTGGCTAGAAGTAGTTCTTAAAGTGGGAGTGCTGCGCCGGTATAAGCGCGCTTTTTTAAGTATCTTGCCGAGCGCTTTAATTTTTCTCCTATGGGATAGCTACGCGATCAAAAACGGACATTGGCACTTTGACCCCAAGCAAATTATTGGTATTTATGGTCCCTTAAATATTCCGCTTGAAGAGTTCCTCTTTTTCTTAATTGTGCCACTAGCCGCGCTGATGACAATCGAAGCAGTTCGTACCGTAAAAAAACATTGGATTATTGGTGATGAAAAATGAGTTATTCGATGATCGCAGTAATTTCACTTTTCACCGCCATTGTTTTAGATCTATTTGTTATTAAATCCAAGCTCATCACTCGAAAAGTATTTTGGACTTCCTACGCCATAATCTTGCCGTTTCAATTACTGACAAATTGGTGGTTAACATCAAGAAATATTGTTATGTATAACGAGGCAACTATTTTTGGTCTCAGAATCGCATCAGCGCCGATTGAAGATTTACTATTTGGATTCGCACTAGTGCTATCTGTTTTATCAATGTGGATATTTTGGGGACGTCGGGCACCTAGCGACGAGCGCTGATTGCTTGCAGCCACGCTGGGAGTGCTACTGAAATCCTTCGGAACGTAGAAGTTTTTGCTCTTTTTGTAAATATTTGGTAATCAATTTTTTCAACTTCATCAACGATCCCACAATAAAGTTCGCTTGCTGCTCTTATACATGGACGACTGCTTCGGTCTAGCAGTTCGATGCCGGGCATTGCTGCTCTTTGTAATTGCCGGACTCGGGCGATTTGAAATTGCAGTGCACTTTTGATTTCTGGCGTAAGTATCCGTTTTTCCAACATCGAGCGATTAACCCCGAATTGTTGCAACTCTTGCAAAGGTAGGTAGATACGGCCTCTCTCTAAATCTTCGCCGACATCTCGGATGAAATTCGCTAGCTGGAATGCAGTTCCCAGCTGCTCTGCGGCTTCGTACGCCACTTCTTGGGCTCCGCCTAAAATTGGCAACATTTCCAGACCGATTACAGCGGCAGATCCATATACATATTCTTGTAATTCGGCAAAAGTTTCGTAAGACGTTTTAGTTAGGTCCATTGCCATAGATTTTAGAAATGCCTCAAAATAGTGAATCGGTATCTTAAATTGGTTTACGGTATTAATTAACGCCCGACCAATATCATCATTACTTACACCATTTTCTAAATCTTGAATTAATTTTCGACTCCAATTTGTGAGCACTACTTCTTTCTCGGAAATCGAGAGGGTCGATGCCAGGTCATCCACAATTTCATCGGCAAATCTGGCAAAACCATAGAGGGCGTGCACATGTGGTCGTTTACTTTTCGGTAATAGAAGTGTTGCTAGGTAGTAAGTTTTTCCATGTAAGGAATTTAAGCGTTTGCATTCCGCATAAGAAGCTCGTAACTGCGGATCTAAAATTCCAGCAGCGGTGAGTTCGTCCATCTATTTAATCGTTCCAACAATTCGCTCCGCAGCCAGCCTTCCAGAGATTAAAACCATTGGTACCCCAACTCCAGGTTGGGTGCCAGATCCAGTAAAGACTACGTTCTCAAAACCGTGCGCCATATTTCGCGGTCTAAATGGACCAGTTTGGAAAAATGTATGAGCGCTTGCGAAAGGTGCGCCCCGTTCCATTCCCATTCGTTCCCAATCTAACGGAGTGGTCATTGTTTCAACCTCAATCGAGTTACCAAAATCTGTATAACCGCGATCCTCCATGGTTTTAATCATTTGGTCGCGATATTTTGGAGCAGTTACATTCCAATCAATATCGGCCTCTAGATTGGGAGTAGGAAATAATGCGTAATAACTATGTTTGCCCGCGGGGGCTAAAGATTTATCGTCATAAGTAGGAATTGTTACTAGCAAACTAGGATCAGTCATTAGCGTTTTCTTATTGATTAACTCGTCAAATACGCCATCCCACGATTCACCGAAGTGGATGTTGTGATGTGCTAGGTGTGGGTAGGACTTATTAGATCCAATCAGCAGTGTCGCGCATGAGGGCGAATAGTTAAGTCGTTTAACCGAGAGTGGAGTTTTACCAAGCAGGTCGCGCCAAGCGACCGGAAGATCTGGATTCAAAACCACTACATCGCATTCAATACGCTCCTGGGTATCTGTGAACACTGCGGTCGCGCGACCGTTTCGATGTTCGACCGAAGTTACTGTTGTGCTGTATTTGAAATTCACGCCATGTTTTTCTGCGGCGGCTGCTAGCGCTCGCGGCACAGCATGCATTCCACCTTTAGGAAAGAAGACCCCATTTACAGAATCCATGTATGCAATAACTGCGTAAATTGCTAGCGCTTGTTGCGGACTCACGCCTGCATACATCGCTTGAAATGAGTAGACCTTTTGGGTCCGCGGATCTTTTAGAAATTGCGAAACTTTAGGAGCTAGTTTGCGAAATCCGCCGAGCGCTATTAATCGGGCTAAATTTGGGGTTAGTAAATTTAAAGGTGAATCAATATTTCTATCAATAAAGTCATTCATTTCATATTTGTAAAGTTTGGTTACAAAATTTACATACTTTCGATAGCCAGCAGCTTCATCCGGACCAATAGTTTTAGCAATCTCAATTTCCATTTCTGCGGTATTGGCGTGGACATCAAGTTGGGAACCATCTGCATAAAATGCGCGATAGAGCGGTTTAAGCGGGGAGAGCTCTAACCAATCCGACATGTTTTCACCGACGCATGCAAACGCATCCGCGATTAAGTCCGGCATAGTTAGCACGCTTGGGCCAGTATCAAAGGCGTATCCAGATTTATTTAACAATCCATTGCGACCACCAGGAACGCTTTCCCGTTCAACTACCGTAACTTTTCGACCGGCACCAGCAAGACGTAGCGCAGCGCTTAAACCAGCGAGGCCAGCGCCCACAATTACAACATGATCAGTCGGTCCTTTAACGCGTTTAACCATTAATAACTCCGTTGTGTGGCAACTATTGCTAAATCTGTTAGCAGATTTTGATATTCGTTGGTAATTACTTCGTGATTTATCGCTTTCTGGGCGGTATCAGATAATTCTGTGATTAATTTTTCCAAATCTGAAACTGCTCCAGTATTTGTGATTAATTCGCGGAGCTTTGCTACTCCGGCAAAATCTAGATCAGCTTTTCCAAAATATTTATCTAAGACCTGTAGTTGTAGCGGATTAGCTCGCTCGGTTGTCATCGCAATTAACGCAGTTCGCTTACCTTCTCGCAAATCATCGCCCGCCGGTTTCCCGGTTTCTTCTGGGTCACCAAAAACACCAAGTAAATCATCTCGGAGCTGGAATGCTTCACCAAGCGGTAATCCAAAATTAGAGAAAATTGCTTGATATCTTTTAGCATCAGCAGTTGCAATTGCTGCACCAAAATGTAATGGCCGCTCAATCGAGTACTTCCCAGATTTATAGCGCGCTACTTTCAGCGAACGTGCCACACTCTTACTAGCTAGAGCTTGTTCGAGTACATCTAAATATTGGCCAGCCATTAATTCAACTCGCATTTCGTCGTGAATTGTTAAAGATCTAATTCGGGCTTCAATTGAAATATTAGATTGATTTAACATTTGATCTGACCAAATTAGCGCTAGATCGCCAAGTAGTATCGCACTTGATCTACCAAAACTTTTGCTGTCGCCAGTTAAATTATCGGCAGCATGCATCCCTTCAAAAACTTTATGGATGGCTGGTGCATTACGTCTGGTGTCAGATCCATCCATGACATCGTCATGAATTAATGCGCATGCATGCAAGAGCTCTAAACTAGATACTGCCTTCAAAACAGATTTATCTTCTGGCCCACCAGCTGCTAAATACCCAACATATGCAAAGAGTGGTCGAAATCGTTTGCCACCATCTAGTAGAAAGCTTTTGATTGCATTTGTTACTGGATCTAGTTCGATACCAATCGAATTTAAATATTGACCTTGCTCGGTTAGGAACTTATTAAGTTCAGTCGAAACCTCACCGCGTACGCGCGCCATGAAATCAAGGGTGTTCTGGTTCGCAGTGGAATTCACGCGGTAACGGTACCCTCCCTTGCTATGCAGCGCCCGTTTTCGTTTGAGACCCCAAATGGGCAGCCAATTTTCTCTCTGGAATTTTTCCCACCGAAGGATGAAAAGGGTGAAGCGCATTTATGGGTTGAGCTAACTGAATTAAATTCACTCCATCCAGAATTTGTTTCGGTTACATATGGGGCTGGTGGTTCGACCCGCGAACGCACAGTTCGAATTACTTCAGAAATTACCGCTCGAACCGGGTTGCGGACCGTCGCGCACTTGACTTGCATCGGGTCTTCGAAAGCAGAACTTTCGGAAATTTTGGATCAATATTGGAGCGCGGGTATTCGCGACATTTTGGCGTTGCGTGGCGATCCACCAGCTGGACCACAATCAGAATGGATTCCAACTATTGGCGGTTTTACTCATTCAGATGAATTAGTTTCGCTAGCAGTAGCTGCAAACTTTAATGTGGGGGTTGCAGCTTTTCCAGATTGCCATCCGGCTTCTTATGGTAATTACACGGAGGATGTTTTAGTTTTATTGGAAAAAGAACGGCGTGGTGCCCAATTTGCCACAACCCAATTTTTCTTTTCGGCTGATAAGTATTTCAATTTAGTTAAAGAATTAAGAGAGCGCGGATCTAAACTCCCAATTTTCGCTGGAATTTTGCCAATCACGCAAGTTAAACAATTAAGTCGAATGGCACAATTAGGTGGAACTCCAATACCGCCAGAAATAATGAAAGCATTTATCGAAGTGGAAAACGAACCGGAGAAAGTGAAAGCTCTAGGAATCGAAATTGCGGTAAACCTTTGTAATGAACTAATTGCGATGGGCGTACCTGGGTTACATTTCTACACAATGAATAGCGCTTATGCGACTAAAGAGATCGTTAAAAGAATCGGGCTGCGCTGATATGAACCGTAAAGATTTTTTTCAAACCTGGAGCCATTTACATGGTGGCGCCAAGATTTCTGGAATCGTAAAAGGTTGGTTAACCATCTCGTTCAATATCGCAAAATTGTTAGAGAAATTAAGAATCTCGCCTAATGCCATTACCCTTCTAGGTTTGGTTTTTGCAGTTCTGACCAGCATTAATTCAGAGACCCTGTTAGCGTCGTTATTCCTAGTACTTTCCCTGGCTTCCGATGGCGTGGATGGTTCATTAGCCATAATCAAAGGTGAGATTTCAAGAAGAGGTGCAATTTTAGATGCGATTGTGGATCGCATCTCTGAAGGATTTTGGGCCTTAACTTTTTATTACTTGGGTGCGCCACTTTGGATTATCTTGATTGCTTGGCTTGCAGCATTTACACAAGAATATGTAAGAGCAAGAGCTGGCGGGCTTGGTCTACGAGAAGTAGGTGTTGTGACGATAGGTGAACGGCCAATCCGAGCCAGCATTTTGTTCATAGCGATTGTGGCAAACTTTTTGGAGTTAAATTATGCGACTGCGCTAGCAACTACTTGGGCCATACTCCAAGTTTTAAGTTTTACGACAGTTGTACGTTTTGCTTATAAAAATATTTAAGCTTTACCAATTGCATCTGCAACAATCTCGGCGCTAATACCTACTAGCGGCAAACCACCACCTGGGTGTGCGGACCCACCAACACAATACAAGCCTGCTAATGGTGAGCGATTCTTTGCTCTAAGAAATGCCGATCGCGCACCATTACTTGAAGTTCCATAAATTGAGCCACCCGGCGCGTTTACGCGCTCTTCTAAATCAGCTGGGGTTCGGATCTCCATCAGAACAATCCGTTCGCGAATATCCAATCCTCGCTCCATCATTTTATCTAAAATCAATTGCGCATATGATTCTTTTACCCCCGGTTTTTTCCAGTCAAATCCAATCCCTGGTTCATGGCGGGGTGCGTTTACTAAGACAAACCAACTTTCCTCACCTGGATTTTTCACCATAGTTTCATCTTTTGGGGCACAGATATAAATAGCTGGATCAGGTGCGGGTTCGTTTCGCATAAAAATCGCGTCAAATTCATCGTCATAATTATCAGGAAAGTAAACATTGTGATGTGAAAGCTGGGCTTTTCCAGTTAAATCTGGCTTTAACCCAATTAGTAATGAAAACCCAGAAAGCGATGGCTTCGATTTAGCCAAATTGCGGCGGGCTTTGCGCGTGACTTTAGGCTTATTTGGTAGCAATTTCGAATAAGTGATTTCCGAATCTGCATTTGTAACAACTATTTCAGCGCTTATTTGTTCGCCATTTTTTAGCAGAATGCCAGAGACTTTCTCGCTTTGGTGGAGAATTTCACGGACTGGCTGATTCAAATAAATTTCTACCCCTAAATCGCGACACCGTTGTTCGAGCGCCTCCGAGAGTTTTCCGATGCCACCTTTCAGATGCCACGCCCCGAATGCTTCTTCTACAAACGCAATTGTTAATAAGACTGCTGGAACTTTGCGGGGATCCGACCCAGTATAAGTAGCGTACCTATCGATAATTTTTAAAATATAAGGTGAATCCGTATAGCGATTAGTTAATTTTCGAAGCGAGGTAAATGGTGCAATCTCAATTAGATCTCGAAAAATACTTTTACTTTTCAAAAGACTAAAAATCGAACGCAATTCGCTTTCGACAAATTGCACTCGAGAAGCGCTCCACATCCGCTCGGCGCGACGCATGATTTTATGCCAATCATCACCTGCGACGTCGCCAAACGCAGCTGATATTGCGGCTCTGGTTTTATGGTGGGCGAGATTTGAAAATTGAACTTTCTTGCCATCAGCAAAGTGGTATGAAAAAGCTGGATCAACTGGAGATATTTGCAAAACATTTTCTAATCGCTTCCCAGTTTTTAAGAAGAAATCTTTATACACCGCCGGCAAAGTAAGCAGCGACGGTCCAGTATCGAAAGCAAAACCATCGATCCATTCAGTTCTGCATTTTCCGCCAGTACGTTCCGAGCTTTCGTAGATTGCAACTTTGTGACCAGCTTTAGCTAGTCGGCTAGCGGTAGCCATGCCACCAACTCCAGCACCGATTACAACGATTTTGCTCATACTTTACGATCCCGCCACTTCAAGTCTCCGCGAATTTTTCCTATCCAAGACCAGAAAATTAGCGCAATAAGTAGCGCAATTGATAATGGATGCAGGAAAGCACTTTCCCACCTAGATTTAGTTCGTAGCGCGGTGATCAACCTGGAAGCAACCAGCGCCAGATAACCGATCCAACCTAAAAACGAACCAGTCAACCCGTAAATTAATGGCAAGATCGATGAAATTGTAAGCAACGCAATTGCTATTAAAGAGCCAAACGGTGATCTAAACGCCCGCCAAAGTGATTTACGGTAGCCGTTTACTAATTCATTAGCATTTCGATACATCCGACATTTTGCAATGGCGCTTCCGTCCGCAACACCACCCTTAAATCCAGATTTCAAAAGCAATCGTGCTAACTCAATATCATCAATTACTTGGCTTTTGATTGCTTCATGCCCACCGCACTCCATATATGCACTCCGCTTTACCAAGAAAAACTGGCCATTAGCTACCGCCATAGAAGTCAGTCGAAATTTTTGCGCGATAAATAAAGGCACCGTTGCGAACCAACTCCATTGTAGTAATGGTTGGATTAATAGTTCTAATGGGGTTAGCGCTATTTGCGCCGGATATGGCGAAATATAATCCCAGCCATTTACTTCTAACGTATTAAGTGAGTTATGAATTGCATCAGGGGATAAGCGAACATCTGCGTCGAGAAATACTAGGTATTTGGAATTGCTTGCGCCAGCTAATTGATGGCAAGCAAAATTTTTACCTAACCAGCCATTTGGTAGCACTTGGCCTTGAATTGCTAATGAATTTGCCTTGAATTGGTATCCGGAAATTAAGGTCTCAGTGTTATCGGTTGAACCATCGTTTAAAGTTATGATTTCATAATTGGTTAAACCATTTTGTAAATCCACCGAACTTAATACTTCAAGGACATTGATAGATTCATTCCGCATCGGAATTAATATGGAGACTGGCGCAGCCTGAGCAAGCCTTGATTTAATTGGCTTTTTAATGGTTAGCGCATTAATAATTGTGAGAAGTAATGAGCCAAGAGCTAGGCAAGTTCCAACTAAAAGCACAATAGTTAGCCGCTTCGCCCAAACGAGAGCGTAATGAAGTATGGCGCCAGAACCAGCCCAAATAATAATCCGCCGAGAAATGCAACACCTGGTCGATCAAAGAAGAATACATTTCCAAAAACCCCAGCAAACCAAGTCCATCCCAAGAAAATATTAGGAACTAAGAGGCTCGCGCCATTCTTACGTCGCTCACGTGGAAGTACAAGATGTAAGAGCGCCATCAATCCCATTCCAGTTAGTAACCAACCGAAAGTATTTAGCAGTGGAACTTCTGGCTGAAATGGCACAGTACGACCAGTAATCTCCCAAGTCCATCTATCTGCGCTCACCATTTGTGGATCTAGAAATAAATCCCAAGCCATTAATCCAGCACCGCCATAGAGAAATACCCAATGCGGCGAAGTTCGGCGCGCTGCGATTAATAGTGGGTGCGCCAACATCATCCAAGCAAATGGCACCACAAGCGGAACGCCGTAAATTTGATAACCCAATGAATTGTCATAAGCGTAAGTTCCAAATGGCCAGCCAGTTCGGCTGCCTATTTGTTCCACTATTAAAGCAAATACAAAAGTTATTGATATGTATCGAAGTGCGTAATTCAGTCCATATGCATAAAGTCCGTGCAGCGACATCGCGCCAGCTGCCCAATAAACCGTCGCAATTGTTACTAAGCGAAGTGGCTCGCCAGAGAGAAGTGGATATGCAACTTGCAATAAAAGCGCAATCGAAAATACGGAACCCAAAATAATTTGTTGAGCTTTCGTAATTGAACCTCGCGAATTTCGTCTTGGTCGATATTGACGAATTGACATGGCGCTATTCTGCCTTAAAGCGAGCCACTTTCACTTATCACCGCGAACCTCGCAAATAATTCCTCCGAGTACCATCTTTCACGTGCAGTAGCGGCGATTGCTGCCTTGTGCGCCTCACCTTGATAGGCGAATGCACGAACTGCCGCGTTCGACTCCCATATTGAAAATGTTCCTTGTAATCCAAGTGGAGCTTCACCAATTCCAATTGCTGAAATCAACCCGGTGGCAGATTTCAAACTAACCGTTAC
>JABMMO010000069.1 GCA_013205455.1 Actinomycetota bacterium | reverse complement strand
CCGCGACCACCGTTACCGCCATCTGGTCCACCAAGTGGCACAAATTTTTCACGTCGAACTGAAACACAACCATCGCCACCACCGCCAGCAGAAGCATGCAACGTGACTCGATCTACGAAACTAGTCATCGTTACATCCTCTCTACTAGTCGATATTTTTCAAATAAAAAACGGGCCCGTGCATACGGACCCGCAATCTATGAAGGTCGTTTTTTAAGAAACCGGAACCACGTTAACTACTCGACGACCACGCGCTTTACCGAACTCGACTGCACCAGCAGCAAGTGCGAATAGCGTGTCATCTTTACCGCGGCCAACATTTTTTCCTGGGTGGAAACTTGTGCCACGTTGACGAACTAAAATTTCGCCGCTGTTCACAACTTGTCCGCCGAAGCGCTTAATACCTAAAAATTGTGGATTTGAATCGCGACCATTACGCGTGGACGAGACACCTTTTTTACTTGCCATTGTTTCTCAGCTCCTTATTTCACGCCGTTGATGGCGGTAATTTTTACGCGAGTGCTCTTTGCACGGAAACCTTGACGACGACGGTAACCAGTCTTGTTCTTATAACGCAAGATGTGAATTTTTGGACCCTTTACTTCTTCGATGATTTCACCAGTGACTTTTACGCCAGAGAGAATCTTTGGATCAGAAGTAACGGCATCGCCATCGACCACGAGTACTGCAGGAAAGGTAATGGTTGAACCTGAAGCAGCGTCAACACGGTCGACGAAAACGGTATCGCCAATAGCGACTTTCTCCTGGCGCCCGCCAGCTTTTACTATTGCATACACCGGATTATTTCCTCTCGAGATGTTGAACAGGGGGTCAGCGTACGGATGAGCATGGCCTTGGGTCAAACTGGGCCTTATTCACCGCTTACTACCCCACTACTGGTTGCCCGTCGGCGACGGCGACCAAATCGTGGTTTTTCATCTAATTCAGCAACGCTGCTAGAGCCAACATCTAATGAATCGATATCACTTATATCTGAAACGTCTTCTTCGCTATCGCTATTTTCAGATTCATCAAATTTTGGCGTTAATTCACGATCAAGTGATTTCTTATTTACTGGTTCCATATGAATATGAATTCCGCGACCAGCGCAACTTTCGCAAGTAGTTGAGAACGCTTCAATCAGTCCTTGACCTACGCGCTTGCGGGTCATTTGGACTAGGCCGAGCGATGTAACTTCAGCAACTTGGTGCTTGGTTCGATCGCGACCTAAACATTCAACTAAACGTCGAAGTACTTGCTCACGGTTAGATTCCAAAATCATATCGATAAAGTCGATCACAACAATGCCACCTAAGTCGCGCAACCTTAGTTGACGGGCAATTTCTTCTGCAGCTTCCATATTGTTCTTGGTAACTGTCTCTTCTAAGTTTCCACCTTTACCAATAAATTTTCCAGTGTTAACGTCGATTACGATCATTGCTTCAGTCTTATCGATAACTAACGAACCACCTGAGGGAAGATAAACTTTACGATCTAGCGCTTTCGTTAATTGTTCGTCAACGCGGTGCTCGGTGAATAAATCACCAGTACCAACCCACTTCTCAATTTTTGCAGTTAATTCTGGTGCAATGTGATTTAGGTAGTCATGAATGTCATCCCAAGCTTGCCCGCCTTGAACGGTTAACTTTTTGAAATCTTCATTGAAGATATCGCGAATAACTCGAACCGTTAGATCTGGTTCACCGTATAGGAGTGATGGAGCTGCAACGCCAGCGGTTTCAGATTTAATTTTGATATCTTCCCATTGGGCTTTCAGTCTTGTTACATCACGAGTTAGCTCGTCTTCGCTTGCGCCTTCAGCAGCGGTTCGAACAATTACGCCCTCTTCATCAGTAATCAGATTCTTAAGAATTGACTTCAAACGAGCGCGTTCAGTTTCCGGAAGTCTTCGACTAATACCGCTCATGCCGCCGCCTGGAACAAATACTAAATAACGGCCTGGTAGCGAAATTTGGCTAGTTAAGCGAGCGCCTTTTTGTCCAATTGGATCTTTAGTTACTTGAACTAAAACCGATTGGCCAGTTTTCAATACATGTTCAATTTTCTTTGGTTGGTTATCAGTTAATCCAGCTGCATCCCAATTCACCTCACCGGCGTAGAGGACTGCGTTACGACCTTTGCCGATATCTACGAATGCTGCTTCCATGGAAGGCAAGACATTCTGAACTTTTCCAAGATATACGTTGCCAACATATGAAATATTGCTATTTCGATTTACATAGTGTTCAACTAAAACTTTATCTTCGATTACTGCAATCTGAGTTCGATCGCCCTTTTGGCGAACTAACATCTCGCGATCAACTGATTCGCGACGAGCTAAAAATTCAGCATCGGTAAGGATTGTGCCGCGTTTTCGATTTTCTCGGTAATCGCCGCGAGAATCATTTCGAGAGTAACCGCGACCTCGATCGCGCTCTTTAAATCGTCCAGCACGTTGCGGGCGATCTTCTCGTTTTACAAATTCTTTCTTAGTGGGAGTCCGAGCTTCGCGAACTTTTACAACTGTAGTTACGCCATCTTCTTCAACAATCTCACCAGCAGCAACGCCATCCCCATCGGATCGGCGACGGCGCCGGCGCTTACGGATAACAGTCTCGGCATCAACAATTGAATTTGAGGTTATCTTATTTTCATCATCAGAACTTTCGACACCAGTTGCACCATCGGAATTGCTAGTAGTAACAAATTCACCTGGGCGACGGCGACCACGGCCACCACGACGACGACGTTTGCGATTTCGTGGATCCGAATCATCGCTACTTGCCTCGGTTGTTACGGTCGCTGGCTTTTCCACAACAGCTTTAGCTACTTTGGCTACTTTCTTGGCTGGCGCTGCAGTGGCAGGCGCTGCTTGAAATAGTGGAACTGGAATAGCTTTCTTAGAAACTTTTGGGGCTTTCTCAACTTTTTCAATTGAGTCAGCGCTCTTTACGGGTTCAGTATTTTTTTTAACTGCGCGCTTACGCGCTTTTTTAGGCTCGATAGCCATATCTTCAAATCCTTTTTACGCCCTAAAGCGTTCTCGTCGCACCCGATATCTGGCGCATCATTCTTAAAATCTTCGGTTGGCTCAGGCTGCGATCTGGATCTGGCTATCAATCCGCTTTGGCGGAGATAACTACTGACATCAGATGCGCTAAGCGCTGGGGAAAGTATGACAGAAGCGCGGTGCTCCGCCTAATCCCCGCACGGAAGGTCGTTAACGGCTCCGCAAATGGACGTTTTGGAGGAGCCCAATTCCGATCAGGGTGGCAAACATGCTGGAGCCGCCATAAGAGATGAATGGCAGCGGTACCCCGGTCATCGGCATCAGCCCCATCGTCATTCCGATATTTTCAAAAGTCTGGAAAGCAAACCAAGCAATTACGCCGATGCACATTAACCGTCCGAAATAATCTTGAGTGCGCCGTGCGATCATAAATGCGCGCGCCAAAATAATTGTGTAGAAAAAGAGAATTAGGCCGGACCCAAGAAAACCTAACTCTTCGCCAGCTACTGTAAAAATAAAGTCGGTCTGTTGCTCTGGCACAAAGCGTCCATTTGTTTGTGGGCCATTAAATAAACCTTTGCCAATTAATCCACCAGAACCGATAGTGATCCGAGCTTGGCGAAGTTGGTAACCACTTTTTTGTGGGTCAGCGGTTGGGTCAACAAATGATTGGAGCCGATTTAATTGGTAATCATTAACTATGCCCGATTTAACCGCAACAAAACCACCAAGGAGTGCCAGTAGCAGTAATCCAACTACCCATCTTGTTGGTGCACCAGATACCGCGATGATAGTTACAACTGAAGCGCTAATAATTATTGTGGTTCCTAAATCTGGTTGCACCACGATTAGGAGCATTGGCACGGCCGCCACTAAGAGCGCTTTCATGACATCTGAATTGCTGGGATAAGAATCATTATCATGTTTTTCTGCCAGAATCATTGCAATTCCGATGATAATAGAAATTTTTGCTAACTCAGCCGGTTGGATTTGAAAACCGCCAGGTAGTGATATCCACGCACGTGCGCCATTCACCTCACTTCCTAGCTGTGGAATTAATACGATTATTAACCCAATTACTCCTAAACCCCAAACAAATGGTGTGTATGCGCGGAGCAATCGATAATCTATTAACGTAGTTCCAAAAGCTAATAACAAGCCAATAATGATGTTAATAATATGACGCTTTAAATAATATTGCGGATCTAAGCCATTACTAGCAAACCATTGTCGAGTGCTTGAATAAACAAGTGCGATACCAAGGCCCAATAAGCCAATAACCGCGCCACTTAGCCAATGGTCAAAGCCAGTAAATAATCCGCGGTGTTGGCCGAAGGCATTACGTCTAGTGCGCAACGAGAATTGTGAGCTCATGGAATCGCCACTTTCTTAAGTACGCCAAACTTCGTGACATCTATATTAGGAAGCGTACTTGGAATACCCATCGGCATTACTGATTTTTGACCGTTCGTACCAAAGATCAATTCATAAATTTTACGCACACCAACGCCGCTAGTACTTGCCCCAAAACCACCTTGGCTAACTACCATAACAACTGCATATTTTGGTTTATCAGATGGTGCAAACGAAGCAAACCAAGATGTATCCGCTTTCGAAGATCCATCCCAGTTCTTACCAAACACCTGACCGGTACCGGTCTTGCCACTTACTGCAACTGGTAATCCGGCAAATGCACCTGCACCAGTTCCAGAAGTTACTACCGCTCGCAGCGCTGAACGTAAAAAGTCAATAGTTTTCTTATCGGCAGGAATCTTTCCAGTTGCAACTGGTTTAAACTTCTCAACTAATGTGCCGTCAGATTTAACAATAGCTTTGGCGATTTGTGGTTGGTAAAGCGTGCCACCATTAGCAATGGCTGCATACACAAGCGCTAACTGCAGTGGCGTCATTAATGTATCGCCTTGACCAATCGAGAAGTTGACGGCATCTCCAGCACGTACTTTGTCGCCATCAATACAATTTTCACGAGCGATATCTATTAACAACGGTGTTAGTTGAGATTTCTTAGCTCGGTCTCTGTAATTGCAGTAGAAATCCTTATTCTGGCCATACCAATCTAATTTCCATTGTCGATCTGGAAGTCGACCACTAATTTCAGAGGGTAGGTCGATGCCGGTCTTCTTTCCTAAGCCAAAACCTTTTGCAGAAGTGAAGAAGTAATCATTGGCATTTGATTTAGGACGCAAGCCACCATCTCTAACCCATTCATCGTAAGCAATCTGATACCAAACTGAGTCACAAGAGATTGCAATCGCAGTCTTTAGCGAAATTCGACCAGCTGCTTTAGAGTCAAAATTCTTAAATTCTCGGGTACCAATTTGAACTGTTGCTGGGCAGTTGTATGAGACATCAGTGCTATATCCGGCGCGAACTGCGGCTGCCGTTGAGATAACTTTAAAAGTCGAGGCTGGCGAAAATGCGCCTTGTACTGCACGTGAAAGCGCTGGGACTGCCGACTTCTCGGAATAGAGATTCTTGGCTTGCGCAACGGTGATGCCATTCTCCCAAATATTTGGATCATAAGTTGGGTAAGAAGCCATCGCTAAAACTGCGCCAGTCTTAACATCTAACACAATCGCAGCACCTGAATCTGCGCGGTGACCAAGGGATCGACCACGCAAAATTGACGCATATAACTCTTTCTCTACCGCAGCTTGTAATTTTGCATTTATATTTACAATTAAATTATCACCAGGAATGGGTTTAGTGTCGCGTGATTGTTGGGTGATTGCTTCCTTGCGGTCAACGATTACAGTTTTAATTCCAGCAGTTCCCCGTAAAATTGAATCATATTGGTATTCCAAACCAGACTTACCGATTAATTCATTTCTAAAATAATTAATCCCGTCACTGTTATTCATATCGGCTTCAGTTACCGGTCCCACATAACCCAATACATGGGCAACATTCTCGCCTTCAAGCGATGGGTAATTACGAATGGAAATTGGCTCTGCATTCACGCCTGGGAAAATATCAGAGTGCTCCAAAATGTTAAGGGCTTGGCCTTGAGTTGCTTCTTTTGTTACTGGGATTGGTTGGTAACGAGTACCGTTCCAACAACCCGCACGGTCCCCTTGAGGTAGCTCTGGGCAGAGTCGGGTGCGGATATAAACATCGTTGTAATTTAATCCCAATACAACTGCGACTTTTTGCAGTATCGCGACTCCTTTATCTGGAGTTTTATCAATAATGGAACGATCCACGGTTACAACTAATCCAGCACGGTTTATCGCTATTGGTGTTCCAATATCATCAACAATTACACCTCGATTTGCAGGGGTAACTATGTCTCTACTTTGGATATTAAGCGCGGCTTCGCGGTAACGTGGCCCATCTGCAATTTGTAAATAAAAAAGTCGGCCTAATAACGCAACCATTAAGGATGCAATAAAAATTTCTACCACAATCAAATTTAATCGGGAGCGATCAACCATTAGATCTCCCTGGATGAGCGCGTATATTGATGGAATTTGCTAGTTAATGGCATATAAAGCGGTGCAAGTATCAAAGTCCAGATGAAGTTTCCCGTTAGTTTTTGCAGCACCGAGAAAAACGAAATCAATTGTTCGCCCAGGATTACACTTGCAATTAAATAAGCAATCAAAGTTAAGGTAACTGCACCGCCAACAATGAGCGAAAGTGTTAGTGGTCGTGAAGCTAAATCGCCAAGCCCTTCTCGATTTACTGAGACTAAATAAGCCATTGAAGTTAAGACTAAAGTCCATTGCCCGAATGGTGAGTCGATGTTGGGACTTAAATCCAAAAAGAATCCAGCAATAAAGCCAGAAATTAAGGCACCGTTTCTACTTTCCATTGCAATCCAGGTCATCGTTACCGCTAGAAAAATAGAAAACCCACCAATAAGAAAGTGAATCTGATTAAAAACTATTTCTTGCAGAAAAAACAGTGAACCAAAAAATCCAAAAGTGATGAAAATTCGACTGGTAAACATCGATTGCTCGCTATGCCGAAGGTGATGGTGTTGGGGTAACTGTGATTGTTACAGTCGGAGTTGGGGTTGCCATTGGCTTTGGTGGCACTAGCCCATCTCTTGGGTCACCGCCAGTTTCGGAGATTACTACTGAAACTATTCCGAGTGATGTTAGCTTCGCATAACTACTCACACGCGCGTGCTTGGTTAATTGGCCAGAAGCGCTATCAACGTTAATTACCAGCCCAACCGGAATCCCTGGCACAAAAGGTTTGCCGCCATCGCTACCGCGCGCTAATAATACATCGCCAATTTTGATAGTTTCGGTTGCATCAAGAAGTTCTAATTCAAAATTTCGGCTACCCGTGCCGGAAAGAATTCCCATTACTTGCGAACCGGCAACTCTTACGCCGATTCTAAAAGTTGGATCACTCATTAATAGGATTACCGCAGAGTTTGCAGTTACTGATTTAACCGCACCAACTAAACCGGCACCCGACATCACCGTCATATCTCTAGCAATTCCTGATGAACTTCCAGCGTCAATCGTGATGGTTTGACTGAAGGAAGTTGCGCTACCTCGTGCAATTACTCGAGCTGAAACGATTTTATATTGTGCTTCCCCCGCTAAATTTAAAACTGATTTAAGCTGGGTTAGCTTTCCTTTCAAATCTTTTTGTAAAACTAATTTTGCTTTTAGCGCTTCATTCTCTTTCTGTAATGCTTCTATTTCATTTCCAGATCGACCTAAATGGCTGACATCACTAAAGAAATTTCCAATTGGTGCGAAAAGCCGCGAAGTAAACCCTTGAATTGGTGAAAGAACAGTTTGGGTAGCCAAGCGCGTGCTTGATATCAAACTAACACCGCGCAAATCTAAAGTAATTAGAAAGAGCGCAGTTACCAACAAGATAACTAACAGAAGCCGACTTCGGCTATTACCTCGCGGTGCCATCGTTACTTCCGGAGGGGGCTATCGACGTGGCTCGGAGATTAAGACTTTTTCTAACGCCTCAAACTCTTCAACACACTTTCCTGAACCTTCAGCAACAGCTTGCAGTGGACGATCTGCAATATGAATTGGCATATTAGTTTCATGGCGCAATCTTTCGTCGAGACCGCGTAGTAAGGCTCCGCCACCGGTCAAAACAATACCGCGATCCATCAAATCACTTGCTAATTCAGGCGGAGTTTTATCAAGCGTCGCTTTAACAGCATTAATGATGGCATTTACTGGTTCTTCGATCGCTTTACGAATATCTTCTGCAGAAACCACGATTGTCTTTGGCAAACCCGTCGCTAAATCGCGACCACGAATTTCAGCATCAGGTTCATCGCGAAGTGGAAATGCAGAACCGATTGCCATTTTAATTTCTTCAGCAGTGCGCTCTCCAAGTAATAATGAGAATTCCCGTTTAACCCAATTAATTATTGCTTGGTCTAATTCATCGCCACCAACGCGAATCGATAGCGCAGTAACAATTCCACCAAGTGAAATAACGGCTACTTCAGTCGTTCCGCCGCCAATATCTACGACCATATTTCCAGTTGGTTCGTGGATAGGTAAACCAGCACCAATCGCAGCAGCCATTGGCTCTTCGATGATGTAAACCTTACGTGCGCCGGCTTCATAACCAGCATCTTTGACGGCGCGCTGTTCTACGCCAGTGATACCGCTTGGTACGCAAACGACGATTCGAGGTTTAGCTAAATAACGACGCTTATGTACTTGGCGAATAAAATATTTAATCATCAGAGCAGTTGTGTCGAAGTCTGCGATTACACCATCTTTGAGTGGGCGAATTGCGACAATCGATCCTGGAGTACGGCCAATCATCTTCTTTGCTTCCATACCAACGGCGAGAACTGCACCAGTGTCTTGGTTTACTGCAACCACGCTTGGTTCATTAAGGACAATGCCACGACCACGTACATAAACCAATGTATTTGCGGTACCTAAATCAATCGCCATATCACGACCGAGAAATGACCAACGGCTGGTGTTCTTCGACATCTTGCTCTCCTCTTTGATATTTACTGCGGGGAAGTTATTTTTTAGCTAAAGAAAATCTTAATTTCGCGTTCTGCAGATTCGACCGAGTCAGATCCGTGAACGATATTTTGTACAACTTTTGTTCCTTGATCTCGAGCTAAATCGCCGCGGATAGATCCGGGAGCTGCAACAGTTGGATCGGTTACGCCAGCCATAGTTCGAAAACCTTCGATGACGCGTTCGCCCTCTGCAATCATTGCGACAATGGGCCCAGATGACATAAATTCAAGTAGTGGTTCAAAAAATGGCTTGCCGTTATGTTCTTCATAATGTTTTTCTAGAATTGGGCGATCCGCATTTAACATTCGCATGCTGGTAATTACATATCCTTTAGTTTCAATTCGCGAAATAACTTCGCCAACTAAACCGCGGCGTACGCCATCCGGCTTTACCAATATTAAGGTGCGTTCTTTACTCACGGGGTTATTGTATTGGCGGTCTGGCTATTCTCTTAATTTCGGGTTTGCGAGCAGGGCTGCCCGCGCTGCCTCGCCTTTTCGCCCCACAACTATCGCTGCGACCCATAGCCCTGCGAAAAGTAACCCCATGAAAAACATCATCGGAACTACAAATCCATATATAACTATCAGTAATTGTAAAATTGAGCCAGAAATCCAACCAAATTTTCGTTTTAACAAGCCCGCATTTAATAGCGCAAGAATTGCAAGCAATCCCCCAAGCGTTAACGCTAAAGCTCCATGATTATCTTTTGCGATCAGCAAAGCAAATCCCATTAAGAAAAATTCCATAGCTAATACCGCAGCACCTAGTATCCGCATTAATCTCTCATTTCATCTCTTGGGTTCACATGAAGCGCATATTTTTTAACGATGGTACGGCCTTCGCCAGCAGTTACCACAGATCCAGTAATCAAAACTGCGCAATTACCATCATTAATATCATTATCTAACTTTGCTTGTTCAATTGATTTTCGAATTGCATCGCTTAATGTAGGAATAACAGAGACTCGATCATGGCCAAATATCTGTTTTGCCAACTTTTCCAATTCTCCGACTGCCATTGCGCGCGGCGAAGAATTCGAAGAGAGCACGATTCGATCCGCGATTGGCTTTAACGCTTCCAGAATTCCGACAACATCTTTATCCCCCATCGGTGCAACCACAACAATTATGGTTGAGAAATCAAATTCATTAGAGATTGTTTGTGTTAGCGCGGTTGCGCCATGTGGGTTATGTGCCGCATCAACAATCACGGTTGGATTTCGATAAACAACTTCACAGCGTCCCGGTGAATCGACTTGCATAAAAGCTGCCCGGACCATATCCGGATCAAGTTGCTTGCTGCCGGCAAAAGCTTCTACTGCAGCAAGGGCCACGGTGGCATTCTCGCTTTGGTGTGCGCCATAAAGCGGCAGAAAAATATCTTCATAGGTTTGGGTTATTCCTTGGATAGTAAGCATTTGGCCACCGACTGCAAGATCGCGTCGAAGTAAAGAAAATTCAATGCCTTCTCGCATCGGAAGCGCTTCTACTTCCACACATTTTTGCATCAACACTTTGGCAACTTCGACATCTTGGTGGGCCAAAATAGCTACTGAATGCGGCTTTATAATTCCAGATTTTGTGGCGGCAATTTCAACTAAAGTGTTTCCAAGATATTGCATATGATCAAATCCAATTGGTGTAATTACGCTCACTGCGGAATTAATTACATTAGTTGCATCCCATTCGCCACCCATGCCTACTTCAAAAATACCAACATCAACCGGAAATTCTGCGAATGCTACAAAAGCTAACGCAGTAATTGCTTCAAAGAATGAAACTGGATGTTCGGATCTGCTATCTACTAAATCCAAATAAAGTGCAACATCATTATAAGTTGCAACCATTCCGGCTGCACTAATTGGTTCCTTATTTATCGAAATACGCTCTAAGAAAGATTCAAGATGTGGGCTGGTAAATCTTCCAGTCCTTAGCCCCATTTCATAAAAAAGGGAATCCACCATTCTTGATGTTGTGGTCTTGCCGTTAGTTCCAGTTAAATGCAGGGTTGGGTAAGAAAGTTGCGGTGAACCAAGCGCATCAGCTAATAGCGCGATTCGATCAAGGGTGGGCTCTAACTTAGTTTCTGGCCAGCGAGCGAGTAATGCTTGCTCAATGAAATTTAATTTATCTAAATCTTCAGCAGAGTTCATTTTGAAGGGAGCGCTGCAAGTAAGGCATTGATGCGAGTTATTTCAGTTGTACAAAATTCGGCGCGCTCTCTAATTTCCTTGATAACGTCCATCGGTGCTTTAGCCATAAATTTTTCATTTTCTAACTTCACAAGCGCAGTCTGTTTATCTTTTTCAATAGTGGCTAAATCTTTAGTTAATCGCGCCCGTTCTGCGACTACGTCCACATTGCCCGTTAGATCAAATTCAACGCTAAAGCGCCCAATCTCAATCTTTGCACTTGCGGAAAACTTTTCAGATGGCGCATCAAGTCTGGTTACAAATCGAACTGCTCCTTCATAGTTCGAAAGCCCACCCTTGCTAAGCCCATGTATTTGAGCTGGAATCTTTACGGAAGTTTTAATTCCTTGGTCGTTTCGGAAGCGTCGTATTTCGGTAATTAAATTCTGTAAATCAGAAACTTTCGTAGTTACATTCTTTTCATCAACTAGCGCATCGGCAACCGGCCACTCAGAAATAACCAGCGACTCACCATTAGTTAACGCTTTCCAAAGAGTTTCAGTAATGAAGGGCATAACTGGATGAAGTAATCGAAATAATTGATCTAGTACATGGCCGAGTACCCGCTTAGTGTTTTCGGCTTCAGTACCACCTTTCGCAAATACGTCTTTAGTTAGCTCCAAATACCAATCGCAAACATCATCCCAAGCAAAGTGATAAATCGCTTCACAAGCTTTTGCGAACTCAAAATTCTCAAAATTCTGGTCAGCTAATTTAATAGTTTCGTTTAAGCGATTGAGAATCCATAAATCAATATGATTTAAAGCTTTTGAATCAGGAAGGTCGCCAGCAATTGTTGCGCCATTGATCATTGCGAATCTGGTTGCATTCCAGAGTTTGGTAGCGAAGTTACGGGCGCCACCAACCCACTCCTCTGCTAGCGCTTGATCAGAACCTGGGTTAGCGCCATTAGCAAGCGTGAATCGCAACGCATCTGATCCATATTTATCCATAAACTCAATTGGATCAACAGCGTTGCCACGACTCTTGCTCATCTTCTTGCCAAATTTGTCGCGCACTAATCCGTGTAGCGCGATTGTGTGAAATGGCGCAACGCCATCCATCGCAAATAACCCCATCAACATCATGCGCGCTACCCAGAAGAATAAAATGTCGTAACCAGTAACTAATACTGTGGTTGGATAAAACTTCTTTAAGTCTTCCGTTTTATTCGGCCAGCCAAGTGTTGAAAATGGCCAGAGCCCAGATGAGAACCAAGTATCTAAAACATCTGGATCTTGTTCATAACCTGCTGGCGCGCTTTCGCCAGGTCCAACAACAATCTCTTCACCGTTTGGGCCATACCAAACTGGAATCCGATGTCCCCACCAAAGTTGGCGAGAAATGCACCAATCGTGCATGTTGTCTACCCATTCAAAATATCTTGGCTCCATTGATGCTGGTTCAATTTTTACTTTACCGTTTCGAACTGCATCTCCGGCAGCCTTAGCAAGCGGTGCAACTTTCACAAACCATTGTTTAGAAAGTCGAGGTTCAACAATCGTTTCACATCGAGAGCAGTGTCCAACTGAATGCAAATAAGGACGCTTTTCGTTAACAACTTTGCCCATCTTCCGTAACTCTTCAACTACGGCTTTACGCGCATCGAAACGATCCATGCCATCAAATTGAGTTCCAGTATTCTCGATAACACCGTTTTTATCCATGATTACAATCAATTCAACGTCATGCCGACTCGCGATTTCGAAGTCATTAGGGTCATGAGCTGCCGTTACTTTTACCGCGCCAGTTCCAAACTCAGGGTCAACAACTTCGTCAGCAATAATCGGAATCATTCGATTTACTAATGGCAATAATACGGATCGGCCAACCATATGTTTATAACGGGGATCATCAGGATGAACTGCCACTGCACCATCAGCCAACATAGTTTCTGGGCGGGTAGTCGCGATCGTGATTTGATCATCGCCTTCGCCGTAGACAATTGAAATAAATTCGCCAGGAATTTCTTTATGATCAACTTCAATATCAGAAAGCGCAGTTAAGCAACGGGTGCACCAATTGATGATTCGTTCGGCTCGATAAATCAAACCTGCATCAAATAACCGTTTAAATATTGTGAGCACTGCTTGCGAACAATTCTCGTCCATTGTGAAAGCTTCACGTGACCAATCCACGCTATCGCCAAGTCGTTTCATCTGTTCGAGAATCGCGCCGCCAGATTCTGCTTTCCATTCCCAAACTTTCTTAACAAATTCTTCGCGACCAAGATCATGGCGAGTTTTACCTTGTGCTGCTAATTGTTTTTCTACAACATTTTGAGTAGCAATTCCAGCGTGATCCATTCCAGGTAACCAAAGCGTTTCAAAACCTTTCATTCTTTTCATGCGAATTAAGATGTCTTGAATTGTGTGATCCAGCGCGTGGCCGATATGCAAACTTCCGGTCACATTTGGCGGTGGAATAACGATCGTAAATGGTTTCTTATCTGACTTTGCATCAGCGTTGAAATATCCAGCTTTAACCCAAGCAGCGTAAAGCGGTCCCTCGATATCGGCAGGAACAAAACTTGATGGCAGCTCAGTCATAATGCGACAGTCTAGATTAAGCGCTCTTCTCTTCTGAACGCTTATTTGTGCGCTTTGGACCCATAACACCGCGGTCAACAAAGGTTGGGGTCGCATGATCTGAAACAACTTCTGGCGTAATCAGAACTTTTCCGATTTCACTCTTAGATGGAACTTCATACATTACCGGCAATAAAACTTCTTCCATTATGGCGCGAAGTCCGCGTGCTCCAGTACCACGCTTAATAGCTTGATCTGCAATCACAACTAACGCTTCCGGTTGAATTTCAAGTTCAATATCATCCATTTCAAACAAGTGTTGATATTGCTTAACTAGCGCATTCTTAGGTTCAGTAAGAATTTGTAATAACGCAGCGCGGTCTAAATTCTCTACGCTAGTAACAATCGGCAATCTGCCAATGAACTCTGGAATCATGCCAAATTTCAACAAATCTTCGGGCATTACATCTGCGAATATGTCAATTGTTTTCTTATCAGCTTCGCTTTGCAAGGTTGCATTAAATCCAACGCCAGCTTTTCCTTTACGACCTTCAATAATTTTCTCAAGGCCAGCAAACGCTCCGCCTACAATAAATAGGACATTTGTAGTATCGATTTGGATAAATTCTTGATGTGGATGTTTACGACCACCTTGTGGTGGAACTGATGCAGTTGTACCTTCCAGAATTTTCAACAGCGCTTGTTGTACGCCTTCACCAGAGACATCTCGAGTGATTGAAGGGTTCTCACTCTTGCGCGCAACTTTATCGATTTCATCAATGTAAATAATTCCAGTTTCGGCTTTCTTAACATCAAAATCGGCTGCCTGAATTAATTTAAGCAGAATGTTTTCAACATCTTCACCGACATAACCAGCTTCGGT